>NZ_JBSFJV010000016.1:0-117883 GCF_053598235.1 Kitasatospora sp. NPDC001159 | reverse complement strand
CCAAAAATTTTTTTTTAATTACCCGCCCACCACCTATATATACACGCTATTAAAAACACTCTTCCCCAACCCCACGCTCTTCCTATCTCGGCGCCTGGCCGGGTGGCCAGGCGCCGCACCTGCCATTGTGTCGCAACCTGGTTGGGGGCCCAGGCGCGTGAGTCTGGACGCCGCTGGCAGCCGAGCCGTGTGGTGTTGCGGCGTTGTGAGCCGGGCGAACGGCGATAAGATTGTCCAAGTCGGTCGCCTGGCTTCCGGGCCTAGGCTGCTGCTCGACCTGTGTGACGCCAGGAGCGGCACGGTAGCGAGGTCTCCTGTGAAACGCGGAGTCCCGCACAGCGCTGGTGCGCGGGCCAAGTTGCTGCCCGCGCTGCCTGCTCTGCTGCTGTTCGTCGGCCTGCTCATCGGCCTCTTCACACCCCGTGATGTCAGACCGGATGCCTTCCTCGCCACCGCCATGGTCGCTGCCGCCGCGCTGCTACCCCTGTGGGGGACCGTGCTCACCGGAGTGGCCGCCTGCGCCGTCTTCGTCGGCCTCATGGTGGACTTCAATGCGCTGCGGGATGCGACCGCCTACTCTGAGCTGGCGAATCTCGTGGCGATTGCGGTATTCGCCGTCTGCCTCAACCGCCTGCTGGGCCGACGCGCCCATCAGCTGGTGCAGGTCCGCTCGGTGGCTGAGGCCGCCCAGCTGGCGGTGCTGCATCCGGTACCACGCCACCTCGGCCATGTCACGCTCGAGAGCCTCTACCTGGCCGCCGCGGCGGAGGCCCGGAGGCGGAGGCCCGGATCGGCGGCGACCTGTACGAGGCGATACACACCCCGCACGGCGTACGGCTGCTCATCGGCGACGTACGCGGCAAGGGCCTGCTCGCGGTGCAAACAGCCGCAGCGCTCCTCAGCGCCTTCCGCGAGGCTGCCCACGACGCGCCCGACCTGCCCCACCTCGCGTGCCGTCTGGAGACGAGCATGAGCCGCCACGCCTCCCAGTACCCGGGGGTACCGGGCTCGGAGATCGCTGAACGTTTCATCACCGTGCTCCTCGCCGAGATCCCGGACGACGAAACGGTCGTCCGGACCGTCACCTGCGGGGTCCGCCAGCTGCAGCCCACCGCCCCCTCGCCGCCGCTCAACCTGGGCATGCTGGCGAGCAACGGGTACCACGTCGACCCCTTCCACCCCGGAGACCAGCTCCTGCTGTACACCGACGGGGTCACAGAGACCCGCGACCGATCCGGCGCCTTCTACCCCCTCGCCGAACGCATCCGACAAGGAGGGTCTCGCGTTCGTCGGCCTTGGCCCCGGTCAGAGCGAAGGCGATGGGCAGGCCCTGAAGGGTGCAGACCAGGTGCAGGCGCAGACCCCAGAAGAAGCGGCTGTGGCTGGCGCAGTAGCCGTATTCGGCCCAGCCTGCCAGGTCGGAGCGTTTGACGGTCTCGCGGGAGCGGCCGCATTCCACCGGGGTGGAGTCCACGACCCATACGTCGTCGCTCCACACCGAGGTGGCGGTGGCCAGGAGACGGTTGACGCTTCGCATCAGACCGGCGGCCTTGCGCAGCCGCTTGTTGTAGCCGGGCTGCTGGGGCAGGCAGGGGAAGAGGTGGCGCAGGTGGGCACGGGCATGGCGGAGCCATTTGGCCTCGGAGGTGTAGCCGAGTATGGCCTGCATTGTGGCGAGGGTGACCAGTTCGGCATCGCTCAGGCGGGGCGTAATGCCGACCGGCGGGCGCCCCGGCGCCAGGTCGGGATGCTCCTTCAGCATGTCGTCGGTCGTCGCATAGAGTGCTGTCGCGAGGGTGTCCACGTCGTTCGTCATAAAACGATCTTGGACACCCTCGTTCTCGTCTCCGCAGGCACCCCTTGGACCACACCACCAGGAGGAACCAGTGTCACACCCGCAACTGCTCACCCCCGAGGAGAAGCTCGCCGACGCGAAGAAGCTGTTGAGCCTCCCGCGTATCGTCGTGATCTGCGGCTCCACCCGCTTCATGACCGAGATGAACGAGGTCGATCTGCGGGAGACCAAAGCCGGAAAGATTGTCGTCAAACCGGGCTGTGACATGAAGTCGCTGCACGAACTTTGGTCCGATCCCGTCGAGGCCGAGGCACTGAAGGCTCGACTCGACGATCTGCACCGGGCGAAGATCCGGCTCGCTGATGAGGTGCTCATAGTCGGCGACTACATCGGAGACAGCACCCGAGCCGAAATCGCCTACGCCCGGTCGCTGGGCAAGCCCGTGCGGTTCACGCACCCCGAAGTCGACCCCGACGCCTGACCGCCCACCCCCACACCCTCCGCAGGCACCCCTTGGAATTGATCATCTAGGACGGATCCCGGCGTGCGCGCAGGCTCACCCGGACGCCCGCCCGAACGCCTGGCCGACGACGTCCGGCAGGCCGCCGCCCTCTGTCCGGCCCAGGCGACCCGGGTGGACGAACGGGAGAAGCAGAAGGACGAGAAGTGGAGCGAATCGTCATCGTCGGGTCCCCGGCCCCGGCCGCGGGCCTGCGCCGTCAGCTGTTCTCCTGCGGCCGGGCGTCGACAGTGGTCGGCGCGGTGGCCCGCGCATACGCGGCGGCGCGGATCTGGGAGGGACCGCAGGCCCAGACCATGATCCGGCCACCGGTCCGAGCCACCGGGCGGTCCCAGAGCGCGCGGACCAACCAGGGCCGGCACACGGAGAGTTCAGCCCTGGCCCAGTCCGGAAGCAGGTCGGTCGCCGCGTTCGTCAGCATCCGGACGGCAGCACGTTCGCGACGGCTGCGACCGAAGCCGCGCAGGAGTCGGAGCACCTCCAGGGCGGGCGGCGTGACCCGCAACTCGGGCCGGATCCGGGCCAGGTAGCCCGCCACCTCGGCGCGCGACGCGGGTATCGAGGTGGCGCCCAGCCGTTCGGCGACGCGGGCGGCCTCGGCGTAATAGCGATCGCACTCGGCGGCGCTCAGCGGGGTGGCGGAGAAGGCCTGGTAGCCGGTCAGAAAGCAGTGCACCTCGGCGGTGTGCACCCAGGTGAGCAGCTCGGGATCGTCGGCACGGTAAGGACGGCCGTCCGGCGTGGTGCCGCGGATCCACGGGTGGATCTTCCGCACGCCCGCTATCGCCTCCTCGGCCGCCGCCGTCGATCCGAGCGTGGTCGTGGTGACGAAGCGGGCCGTCCGGTTGAGCCGGCCGGTCGGATCGATCCGGAAGTCGGAGTGCGCGTCGACGGCGGCCATCGCCACCGGGTGCAGGGACTGCAGCAGCAGGGCCGCGAAGCCACCCGCCAGCATCCCGGCCGGGTGTCCGTGCACCCGCCACACCACGCTGGCCGGGCCGTACAGGCCTGGGTCCCCGGCCGGACGGTCGTAGCGCTCCAGGTACAGGTCCTGCCCGTGCACGGTGGCATTGATCTCGGCCAGCAGGCGCAGCCGCAGCCTGGCGAGCGGCGTTCGCCGCCCGGTTCCACCGGTTCCCGACCCGACCACGCCCGACCCCCTCGCTCCAGGCCACCACAGTACCGACGGGATCCCCTGTCGGTGCAGGAGCGACGACCGTTCGTCCAAGCGCTGGAGCTGTTCCGGGCCGTGGCGGGATGACCGGCAGCCGGGAGCCACGGTCACTGGCAGCGTCCTCACCCTCGCTGCCGCCCACTCCACCACGCCTGTGTGACACCCACGCGCGGTGGGCGGCGATGCGGTCGCGGCACCAGGCGTGCGCCCAGGCAGCGCGACGCCACGCCGATCACTCGCTCGGAGCCCCACCGGTGGGCCAACTCCAGCTCCGCAGTGGCCAGCTGGAGCGCATCCGTCCGTTGTCCGAGCGCCAGGTGCAGCAGCGCCGCCCGCGACCGCCAGGGCGCCATGGACAGGTTCGAGACCTGGGCCCGCCTCTCCTGCGCACCGCACTCCAGCAGACGGGCAAGGGCGGCGGCCGGATTGCCGCGATCGACGTGCAGGCGGCTGCGGACCCGCAGCGCCCCGCTCCCCGGGCCTCCGAACCGGGCCATCACCCGCAGGGCCTGGCCATGCCGGGCGAGCACCGCGCGCGCCTCCCCCTGCAGGGCCGTCCCCGCCTCGGTGGCACGCGCCCCGGTGCCGCCGCGCACCAGCGCACCAGCGGCTTCACCACCACCTGCCGCTCAAGCCCGCCGACCGTTCGGGACAGGGCCGGCTGGCTCACGTGCAGACGCCGCGCCGCCGCCGACAGCCCGCCCTCCTCCACCGCTGCCACGAACGCCCGCAGCTCCCGCAACTCCGTGCCCCCATGCCTCCACGCCGTCCGCAGCGTGTCACGCTCCGCTCAGCCGAGGGGGGCGCTGCGACCACCTCGTCCGCTGTTCCGATGTGTCGGCCGTCCGGGTGACATGGGAGGGAGATCCGTGGTGTCCGGGGCTACTGCGGGTACGGCGCTGCGCATGACCGGAATCGCACTCACGAGCACGGCCTTCCACGACCACGGCGCAATCCCTCGTCGCCACAGTGGGGAGGGAGAGGACGTCTCGCCCCCGCTGGCCTGGTCGGGAGTACCAGACGGTGTGGAGGAGCTGGTGCTGCTCTGCGAGGACCCCGACGCGCCCGGCGGCACCTTCCTGCACTGGCTGGTCACCGGAATCACCCCGACCAGCTCCGGTGTGTTGGAGGGGGCCGAGCCCCAGGACGGGCGGCAGTGGCCCAATGGCTTCGGAAGGTCCGGCTGGGGCGGCCCCATGCCACCCCCCGGCCGGCCGCACCGCTATGTCTTCCGCCTGTCCGCCGTCTCCGAACCGCTGCCCCTCCACGGCCGCCCGAACTCCGAGACCGTACACCGAGCCTTGAAGGGCAGAGAGCTGGCCGCCGGCAAACTCACCGGCACCTATCAACGCTGACCGCACCGGAAAAAATCTCGGCCCAAAACCCCGCCGCGCCGCAAGTGACGCAGCGTCGCACGCCGAGGGCCGCCCGAAGTGGCGGGAGGGGAAGCGGCCGAAGCCGGTGGTCGTGCCGCAGCGGATGTGGTCCTCGACTCGGGCGTGAGAGCGGTGGCGGACCTCCAGGTATTGGATCGAGCCGCCGCCGACGGGCGTGTCGGTGAGGAAAACCTGGTGGCGCATGCCTTCGTCCTGGTCGAACAGGGACAGCTGGGCGCCTGGGTGGGGACGCTCGCGGCGGACGATGATGCGGGTGCCGTCCGGGTATCCGGTGAGGTCGACCAGGCCGGTCAGTTCAGC
This sequence comes from Kitasatospora sp. NPDC001159, assembly GCF_053598235.1. NCBI lineage: Bacteria > Bacillati > Actinomycetota > Actinomycetes > Kitasatosporales > Streptomycetaceae > Kitasatospora > Kitasatospora sp. NPDC001159. The sequence continues at coordinate 112,697 of NZ_JBSFJV010000016.1, read as the reverse complement.
GACCTCGGCGCTGGCACGGAGGGTGCCGTCCTGTTCCAGGGCGGGGTGCCAGACCTGGTCGGGTAGGACCCGGATGGCGTTGCGGACCTGTTCGGTGACGGCGTGTCCGACGGAGAAGGTGGTCTGGATGCCTCGCTGTCGCAGGGCGCGCAGGTGGGCGAGGAAGGCTCTGGCGCTGCCGGCGCTGTCGGCGCGGATGAGGACCGGGGTGCCGTGGCGGTGAGCGTCGGGAATCCGCGCGAGGGCCGCGTCGATGACCGTGATGTGATCCGCGGCGGTGTTCGCCCCGGCGTTGCCCGGTCGCAGGAGGCCGGCCAGGGCCTCGCCGGTGTTGTCCAGGAAGCAGAGCATCGGGTGGTAGCCGAAGCCGCGTTTGTAGGTGGCGGCGGACTGTTCCTGCGGCGCGGGCCGGCGGTATCCCGTCCCTGGTCTCGGCGGTCTGCTGCCAGGCGACCTCGCGGGCAGCGGCCCGGGCTGCCCGCAGTGCGTTCAGGTTGTCGGTGTCGATGCCCGCCAGAACGCGCCAGGCGGTCGGGGTGGAGGCGACCGGGCCGAACACATCGCGCTGATCGCGCAGCACGGCCAGGTCCCGGATCGCTTCGCCTCCGTCGGCGAGCATGACCGCGAGGACGCGACCCCGGATGAAACGCGCAGGCTAGTTGGTGGGTGACTGCGCCGGTTCAGGCCTGCCCGGTCGGGGCGGTGTGCCGTGCCGTGCCGTGCCGCGCAAGGCTCCGCCGCGACGTCGTTCGTGCGGCGCTGTCCGTGCTCGCAGTAGAACGCCCGCGAGTAGCAACCGGTCAACGCCGCCGCCGTGAGGGATCCGGCGAATCCCGCCGAAAGGCGGAGGCCGTACCCCCCGAACGGTGGGTGGCAATTCCGACATCCGAACCGCAATCAGGCAGCCCCCACATGAAATGTCGTGAATTCAACTAAAGAAATTGCGGAAACCGATCGACCAGAGCGCGGAACCCCCGCCGATCCGACCCTCGCGAGATCCACCTCACCCTCCGCACACCTCGCGCCGCAGACGCACCGGCAACGAGGCCTCGGGTCGTATCCGCACCATCTGACGACAACTCAGCCGGGAATCCAAAGGCATACGCGGGTGATAGCCTTGTTTTCTGCGAGCGGGTGACCCCACAAACCCCGATGTCGCATCAGCTGACGAACCATCCGCGCACCGCTGAACCTCGGTGCGCACGCCCGGTCCGTTCCCCGTCCCGTGACCTGCCGAGTCGCAGCGGAATCGAATTCCGCCGACCGCCGGCGGCTCCACGATCGTCTCCGACCCGTAGGGCGAAGTCGTGTACCACACGACCTCGCTCCGCCCTCGCACGCCCAAAAGCAGGAATTGATGCCCGTTCAACCAATAGCGGAACTCGTACGCTTCGCCCGCCACAACTCGCCTTTCTACGCCGACCTGTACGCCGGCCTGCCGGCCTCTGTCGCGCGGTTGACCGATCTCCCGGTCGTCCCGCAGACCGAGTTCTGGCAGGCCAACACGCCTCGCGGCAACCGGCTGCTGACCGGGCCGCTGGAGGAGGCGGTCGTCTTCAAGAGCGGTGGCACCACCGGCTCGCCGAAGTTCTCGTTCTACAGCAGGGAGGAGTGGCGGGAGTTCACCACCTCGTTCGGTGCCGGACTGGTCGACGCCGGGCTGCGTCCGGGGCACCGGGTCGCCGACCTCTTCTACGCGGGCGACCTGTACGCCAGTTACACCTTCATCCTCGACTCGCTGCACCGCTCGCCCGTCTCCAACGTCCGGCTGCCGATCGGCGGGGCGGCGCCCCTGGAGTCGACCGCGCAGACCCTGGAACAGTTCGAGGTCGAGGTGGTGGCCGGCACCCCGACGACACTGTGCGCACTGGCCGACCACCTCCTGGCCTCCGGTCGTGAACTCCCCTCCGTGGAACTGCTGCTGTTCGGCGGCGAGGGCCTCTACCAGGACCAACAGCCGCTGCTGCGCAAGGTGTTCCCCAACGCCCTTGTCTCGTCGATCGGTTACGCCGCAGTCGATGCCGGGCTGCTCGGCCGCCCGGTATCGGGGCCGGACACCCGGGTGCACCGGGCGTTCACCCCGGAGACCGTGGTGGAGATCCTCGACGACCACACCGGCGAGCCGATCGGCACGGAGGGTGTACCGGGCCGGGTCGTGGTGACCGACCTGCGACGACGGCTGATGCCCGTGCTGCGCTATCCCGTCGGGGACCGCGCGGAATGGACCGACGTCGCCACCGGGCAGTTCCGCATCCTCGGCCGGGCCCAGGAGGGCGTGCGGGTGGGGCCGGTGTCGCTGTACACCCAGGACGTACTCGACCTCGTCCGGGCCGCCGACCCGGCCGGCCGGGTGATCGGCGTGCAACTGGTGGTACGCCGCTGGGAGGGCCGGGACGGGCTGGTCCTGCGGCTGGCCTGCGACGGGAACCCCGACGGGCTCCCCGAACTGGCCGCCGCCGTCACGACCGCGGTCCACACGGCGCGGCCGCTGTACCCGGCGGCGGTCGCTGCCACCCATGTCCATCCGCTCTCCGTCGCATGGGTGCGTCCGCACGAGCTCGCCGTCAACGCGCGGACCGGAAAGCTGATCCGCGTCCTCGACGAACGGCCGCACTCGTGACGGCGGTCGAGGCGGCCGGGGCAGCCGAGGCGACCAGGGCGGTCGAAGCGACCGAGACGGCCGCCCACCGCCTGCCGCTCGTCCTGCGCAACCGGCGCTTCGCCGCCGTCTGGGGCGCGCAGGTCCTCACCCAGGCCGCCGGACGGATGTTCCAGGTCGGCGCGGTGTGGTGGCTGGTCGGCTACGCCGCAGGGCCGGACCGCGGCCTCGCCTCGGGCGCCTTCCTCGCCGTCAGCACCCTGCCCGCAGTGGGGCTGGCGCCGCTGGTGGCCGCGCTCATCGCCCGCCACCCGCACCGCACGGTGCTGGCCGCCTCGGCGGCCGTCGCCGGCCTGGTCGCGCTCGGCACGGCGGGCTGGACGTACACCGCGACACCGCCGATGGCGGTCACGTACGGTGCCGCACTGCTGCTGGCGGGCTGCCAGGCGGTCTTCGACCCCTGCCTGACCACGTCCGTCCCCGAGCTGGTCCGGGACGCCGACATCGAGGCCGCGACCGGCTTCGAACTCGCCACCCAGTCGCTGGCCGGCCTCGCCGGCGGGCTGTTGGGCCCGCTGGTGGTCGACGGCGCGGGCCTGGCCGGCATCGTCGCCGGGTGCGCCGGGGCCTACCTGCTGGCGGCCGCCCTGATCGGCGCGACCCGCTTCCCCGCCGCCCCGGGGGCACCGGGCGCTCCGGGCGCGGACGGCCCGCCGCCCGCCGCCCGACGGCCGCTGCGCCGCATCCTGGCCGAACTGCCGTTCATCCGCCGGGTGCTCCTCTGCTTCACCGCGGCGAACGTGTTCACCACGGCGGTGTTCGTGGTGATGCCGCTGTACACCCGGACCGTGCTGCACGCCGACGGCTCGACCGTCGCGGCCCTGGAGGCGGCCCTCGGCGCCGGCACTCTGGTGGGCTCCTTCACGGGCAGCCGGCTCCCGGGCACGCCGACCACGGTCGGCGCCGGATGCCTGGGCCTGATGGCCGCCGCGCTCGGTCTGCCCGGCCTGGCCGCCGGGCAGGCGCCGGCCGTCGGGTCGATGGCGGTCGCCGGCTGGTGCGTCGGCGTGATCGGCGTGCGGTTCGTGGCGCTGTTCCAACGGCTGGTACCGGCCGAGGACCGGCCCGGTTTCTTCGCGGTCATGCAGGCGTTGCTCGGGGCGACCTTCCCGGTGTCGTCGCTGGCGTTCGGCCTGCTCGGCGACCACCTCTCGGCGCGGACGCTGTGCCTGGTCCAGGCCCTCGGCGTGCTGCCGGTCGCCGCCGCGCTGTGGTGGACCGGCCGACGCGAACCGGCCACCCCCGGGTCCGCCCCCGAGCCCGCGACCGCCACGGAGGCGGGCACGGCCACGGCCACGCAGCCGAACGGGGACGTTCGATGACCGTGACGATCGCCCCGGCGGTACCACAGGACGTCGCGCAGCTGCGGCAGCTCTACTTCGACGTCTACGGCCACGGCTACCCGGTCGCGCTCGGCAGTGACCCCGCGGAGATGCGCCGCCTGATCGACGACCCGCACACGCACTGGCTGACCGCACACCACGAGGGCGCCGGCCGCCTGGCCGGGTCAGTGGCGGTGCAGACCGACCCCGGCAGCCGGATCGGCAAGCTGGTGGGCCTGGCGGTCCACCCGGAACAGCGCGGCGGGGGCCTCGCCGGCCGGCTGACCGCCTCCGTCTGCGCGGACGCCTTCGCCACCGGCACGCTGGACTCGGTCTACGCGACCGTCCGCGTGGTCACCCCCGGTCCCCAACAGGTCTTCGCCCGCAACGGCTTCCAGGCCCTCGGCCTGATGCCGAACGCCGTCGAGGTGGCCGGGTGCGAGAGCCTCGCCCTGGTCGCCCGGCACGCCGACGGCGTCCTGGCCCGGCGGGAGAACGTCGGCGTGGTACCCCGGGCCCTGGTTCCGCTGCTGGACGCGGCCCGGCAGAGCACCGGCGTCGACTACGGCCGCCCTCGCCCGACGGACGCCCCCGCCCCGGCCGTCGAGCGGACCGCGCCGGTCACGGCGCCGATGGAGCTGATCACCGCACCTGGGTTCGTCCGCCGCCGCTTCCTCGAACTCTTCCCCGATCCGGGAGAACGGTTCTTCCCGCTGCACGCCCCGAACGCCGTGCTCACCCCACCGGACGGCGCGTTCGAGGCGTACGCCGACCTGGACCGGGCCGCGGCGAGCTGCTCGCTGATCGCGGTGCACCCGTCGCCGGCGGCCGTCACCGGGGCGCTCGAGCCGCTGATGGCGGCCGTCACCCGCGCCGGCGCCGACTATGTCGAGACGCTCCTGCCGCTGGCCGACACCGCCGGGCTCGACGCCTTCCTGGCCGCCGGGTTCATCCCGAGCGCCGTCTACCCGGCGATGCGCCGGATCGGCGACCGGTTCCACGACTACGTGGTGCTGTCCCGCACCAGCCGTCAGATCGACTTCAGGGCCGCGGCCGTCAGCAGTCGGCTCCAGCCCTACCTGCTGGCCTACCTGACCGCCTGGACGTCGACCTACCTACCCACTCCCGAGGTCTCCCCGTGACTGCCCAACCCGTGACTGGCCAACCCGTGAACGCCCATCTCGCGCCGGTCGGGGTTCCCGACCCGGCCGCGCTCCCGCACGTCCAGCAGCTCTGCGACCTGGCCTCCCCGTACGCGGCCGGGCCGGAGACCGACGCCCTGTTCGCCGCCGCGATGGCCGAGTCCCACGCCTGGCACGCGCAGCGCTCGCCGTTCCTCCGATCGCTGCTGGACGGCCCGGTGGAAACCCCGGCGCCGACCGTCGGCGCAGGGATCCGCACGCCCCTGGTGCACGCCAACTTCTTCAAACGCCACGAGGTGCTCTCCATCCCCCGGGAGGAGGTGTTCCTCCACCTCACCTCCTCCGGCACCACCGGCCAGAAGTCGCAGATGTTCTTCGACACCTGGACGATCCGCTCCGCGCAGCGCATGGTGGCCCGCATCTTCGACCACTACGGCTGGATCACGCCGGACCAGCCCGTCAACTACCTGCTGTACAGCTACCAGCCCGCTCCGCAGCTGAAGCTCGGCACCTCGTTCACCGACAACTACCTCTGCGACTTCGCCCCGGCGAACCACACCACGCACGCGCTGCGGCACACCGGCAGCGGCCACGAGTTCGACGTCCACGGCTGCATCGAGGCGCTGCAACGCTACGCCGAGGAGGGCCTGCCGGTACGGATCCTGGGCTTCCCCTCGTTCCTGCACTTCACCCTGGAGCGCATGCGCGCACTCGGCCTCCCGCCGCTCCGGCTGCCGGCTGGCTCCCTGGTCCTGCTCGGCGGCGGTTGGAAGGGGCACACCGACCGGCAGATCGGCAAGGAGCAGTTCTACGCCGGGGTCACGGAGCAACTGGGCATCCCCTCGGACCGCATCCGCGACACCTTCGGCTCGGTCGAACACTGCGTGCCGTACATCGAGTGCGGACACCACCGCCTGCACGTCCCGGTCTGGTCGCGGGCGGCCGTGCGCGACACCCGCACCCTGGAGCCGCTGCCGTACGGCGAACGCGGCTTCCTCCACCTCGTCTCCCCGTACATCACCTCGGTGCCGGCGCAGAGCGTCGTCATGGGCGACCTCGCCTCGCTGCACCCCGGGCAGGAGTGCCCCTGCCCGCTGCCCACCCCGTGGTTCACCGTCCACGGCCGCGCCGGGGTCAGCCGGAACCGCAACTGCGCGGCGGCCGCCGCCGAACTCCTGAAGGGGATGTCGTGACCATCGAACCCGTGACCACCGAACTCGCAAGGACCGGGCCACACTTCTGGCAGGGCTCGTTCATCGACGACGACGAGGCCGCCCGGCGTCTGGCCGAGCTTCCCGACCTCGCCGCGCGGACCCTGGCCGAACCCCTGCCCACCGAACTGGTGTTGAGCGCCTGCCAACGCCTCGCCGATGCCCTCGGCACCTCGGGCAGCCCGGTCCGCACCCGCCTCCTCGCCGAACTCACCGGTGGCGGCGTCGACCCGGACGACGCCGTGGCGACGCTCGCCGAGATCACCGGTGCGATCGCCCGCCCGGCCCTGGAACTCAAGCTCCGTCGCGAACTCGGCGGGCTGCGCCCCGAGCGGCTGACCCGGCCCGACGCGCGGGAGACCACCTTCGAGGCGTGGGCGCCGGTCGGGCTCCTGGTCCACATCGCCCCCGGCAACGCCGCCGCCGTGGCCCCGCTGAGCGTGATCGAGGGCCTGCTCACCGGAAACCTCAACGTGCTGAAGACCAGCAGCGCCGACACACCGCTCGCCCAGCACCTGCTCGCCGAGCTGGCCGCCGCCGACCCGACCGGTGCCCTGGCCCGCCGGATCGTCGCGCTACGCTTCCCCTCCGCCCGCATCGAGTGGCTGCGGCTGATGTGCGAGCCCGCCGACGCGGTGGCGGTCTGGGGCGGCGAGGACGCCGTCCGCTCGGTCTCCGAACTGGTCCCGGCCGGCTGCCGCCTGGTCGAGTGGGGGCACCGGATCTCCTTCGCCTACCTGACCCGTGCCGCCTGGTCGGACCGGGTGACCCTGGACGCGCTCGCCGCCGACGTCTGCCGCCTCGAACAGCAGGCCTGCTCCAGCCCCCAGGTGATCTACCTCGACACCGAGGACGACGACGAGGTCTTCGCCTTCGCCGAGCGCTTCGCGGCCCACCTCGCCGACGCCTCCGCCCGGCTGCCCCGGCCCGAACTCGAACCGGCCGAGCACGCCGAGATCACCACCACCGAACTGATCGCCCGCTTGGAGGAACACCTCGGCTTCACCAGGGTCCTGGCAGCCGAGGACGGGTCCTGGCGCGTCCTCGCCGACACCCGCCCCGCCCTGGCCGCCTCGCCGCTCCACCGCAGCGTCTGGGTCAAGCCCCTGCCCCGCACCTCCGTCATGACCGTGCTGCGACCGATGCGCCGGTACCTGCAGACCGCCGCGATCGGCGGCAGCCGGGCCGATGTCGCCCGGCTGTCGCAGGCGGTGGTCGCCGCCGGCGTGCTGCGGGTCACCCCGGTCGGCGGGATGCTCGACGGCTACCACGGCGAGCCCCACGACGGCGTGTACGCGCTCCAGCGCTACAGCCGCCGCGTCAGCGTCCGGACCGACGGAGCCTTCGCCACCACCGCCTGCCTGGACGACCTGGCGGCCCCGGCCTTCGTCCCCGCCGCGCCGAACGGCCCGCTGCTGGACAAGGCCGGGGTGCAGGAGCAGCTGCGCACCCTCGCGCCGGAGCAGGCCCACCTCCACTTCCGCAGCGGCGGCAGCACCGGGGCCCCGGCCCTGTCGGTGTTCACCAACGCCGACTACGACACCCAGATGCGGGCCGCCGCCGACGGCCTGCTCTCCGCCGGGTTCGACCCGGCCCGGGACCGCGCCGCTAACCTGTTCTACTGCGGCGGCATGTACGGAAGCTTCATCAGCTTCTTCTCGATCCTGGAGCGCCTCAACGCCACCCAGCTCCCGATCGCCGCCGGCCCCGACCACGCCGCCACCGCCGAGGCGCTGGTGACACACGGGGCGGACACCGTGTTCGGCATGCCGTCCTACCTCTGGCAGCTGTTCCACGCCCAGAGCACCGAGCTGCGCGCGTACGGCGGGATCCGCAAGGTGTTCTACGGCGGCGAGCACTTCACGGCGGAACAACGCCGGTTGCTCACCGAGGAGTTCGGCGTCGAACTGATCCGCTCGGCGGCGTACGGCAGCACCGACCTGGGGCCGCTCGGCTACCAGTGCACGCACTCCGAGGGCTCGGTCCACCACGTCCTGACCGACCTGCACACCCTGGAGATCCTCGCCCCGGAGGCCGACCACCCGGTGTCCGCCGGGCAGCCGGGCCGCCTGGTCTTCACCAGCCGCACCCGGGCCGGGCAGCGCCTGGAGCGGTACCAGATCGGCGACCTCGGCCGCACGGTCGAGGGCGTCTGCCCCTGCGGCAGCCACACCCCTCGCATCGAACTCCTCGGCCGGTACGGGGACGTCGTCCGGGTCGGCACGTACTTCTTCAACGTCCGGCGCTTCGTCGCGGTGGCACAGGAGGAGCTCGGCTACCAGGGAGAGCTGCAGCTGATCCTGGACGCCGGTGAGGACCGTGAGCGCGCCGCCGTCCGGCTCGACGAGCGGTACGCCCGGAACGGAACGGCCGCCCGCGCCGCGTTCCTGACCGCCATCCCGGAACTGGGCTCGGCCGTCGCCGAGGGCCTGCTCGACGTCACGGTCGAGACCGTCGGCTCCGCGGCCTTCGAACGGACGCCCACCAGCGGCAAGCTCCGGACGGTGATCGACCGACGGCGGATCACGATGTGACGCCGCCCGTGCTCGGCCGGGGCACCACACCCCGGCCGAGCACGACACCCGGTGAGGCCTGCGCCGGACCGGGGACCGGGTCAGGCCCGGCGCAGGTCCAGCATGGCGAACACCTTGTCGTACCGGCGCTCCCCGACGGCGACGTAGTCCGGCAGCCGCCCGTACTCGGTGAAGCCGAGGGCGAAGTAGAGGTGCAGTGCATCGGCGTTGTCGCCGCGGGCGTCCAGGGTGAGCACCTCGATGCCCGCCGCCCTCGCGTCGGTGATCAGCGCCGTGGTGAGCGCCCGCCCGATGCCGCGGCCCTGGGCGGCGGCGGACACCACGAGCTTCTCCAGGTCCGTGTGCGGGCGGTGGGTCGGGCGGTGGGTCGGGCGCTGGTGGCGCAGCCAGTAGCCGAACCCGGCTGGCCGCCCGTCCAGTATGTGGCGCCACGAAGTGGCACCCCAAACTCAGTCACGCGGCAGGGCGGCCAAGCGAAGCTGCTCCTCCTCCACGATCCGCACCGCCAATGATTGTTCCGAAACATCCACGGCCTCCGGCGTCGACTCCGCCACCTCGCTCCGACGCGCGTACTCGTCGAAGAGCCGGTCCTTCGCCCGCAGGATCTCCAGCATCCGCTGGTCGACGCTGTCGGCGACGAGCAGCCGGTGCACCTGGACGCGCCGGACCTGGCCCATGCGTTGGGCCCGGCCCACGGCCTGACTCTCCATCGTGGGCTTCACCTGCGGCTCGCACAGGATGACGACTGAGGCCGCCTGGATGTTCAGCCCCACACCTCCGGCCTGGATCTGGCTCAGCAGCACCGCGTGGCCCGGTACCGCGGCGAACTGGTCCACCACGTCCTGGCGCCGAACCGCCGGGAGACTGCCGTCGATCGGACCGAACGTCCTCTGGCCAAGTGATTCCCGGACGACCGCCAACACGTCGCGGAAGAACGAGAACACGACGACCTTCCGCCCGTTGTCGGCAGCCTCCTCGATGATCTCCCACAGTCGCTGCAGCTTCGCCGACCGCTCAGGGTTCGCGTACGCGGCAAGGCGCATGGCCATGAAGTTTCCGGCGGCGACGGCGTCCCGATATGCCGCGAAGTCGGCCGGCGTGAACTCCTCCCACTCGTCGACGTGAACGACATCAGGAAGCTCGGTGAGGACATCCTGCTGGTTACGGCGGAGGTAGGCCGGAGCCACCGCCTTCCGGAACGCCTTCGGACCGGCGGCGGCCGAGCCGTTGTGGATCTGAGACAGCAGTTCGGGCTGGAGGTAGTGCACAAGGTTGCGGAACTCCTCGACCCGGTTCTCCATCGGAGTGCCGGTGAGGAAGAGCACCCTCTCGACACGGTCGGTCCACGCGGCTACCGCCTGGGAGCGCTGCGCCTTGTGGTTCTTGACGTAGTGGGCGTCGTCGACCACGACCATTCCCACGGCCCGCTCCGGAGGGGCCTCCAGCTGGCGGAGGCCGTCGAATGTCACCACCGCGACACCACCGTCACGGAGCCACTCGGCACGTGACAGTTCCCGGTCCTGGCCGTGAAACCGGTAGGCGCGCAGGGTGCTCCGGGACTCGATCTCCCGGGTCCAGTTGATGAGGACGCTCGCCGGACAGACAACGAGGAAGTGTGTGCTCCCCTGCGCCCGGAGGTGCGCCATCGCCGCGATCGCCTGAACGGTCTTCCCCAGGCCCATCTCGTCGCCGATGATCACCCGCTTCTGCCTGAGTGCGAAGCGGGCTCCGAAGGCCTGGCAGCGACCTCACCGACGACACGCTGCGCGATCTCATTGCGCGGGCAGCCTCGGGCCCGGCGACGACCAGCCGGTGAAGCGCGATGACCAGGTGCCTCCGCACCCGCTACGAGCGACGCGCCGACCTCCACCAGGGACTGCTCGACCTCGCCTGCAGCATCATCTGCCTCCGGCGCCTTCGAAAGTCATTCTGAAATGATCAGTAAACCGCCCTCCGCCGACGTGCTCCCCGGTCGGCGGAGGCGCAGGTGCTCCCGAGGCGTCATCGATCCCAAGTGGCCACCGTGAAGCAGGCGGTCATGAACAGCCAGCCGAAGACGGGGATGCCCAGTGTGACGGCGAGTGGCGCCTGCGACGACACGAGAATGAGGCAGCCGAGGAGCGCCATGGGGGTGATCAAGACGTTTGCGCCGAAGGCGAGCGAGGTCACTCGTGTGCCCAACCGTGACCAGGTCAGGCCGACGAGGGTGAGTGCCGATCCCAGGGCGGCCAGGAGGGACACTTCGAGGCAGGCGAGCCAGGGCGTGTCCGGGTTCGGGCTGCGCTGCCCGTTGGAGGAGAGCTCGGCCACCCGTCCGCGGAAGACCATCAGGTCCACGTCCGTGCCGGTCTCCGCGGCGTAGTAGAAGCCCCGGTCGGCCTCGTACCTGTGCGTGGCGGCGGTCTCGTCCGCCACGGTCACGTAGTAGTCGGTGGAGTCGCCGCCGCTGACGATGTGCCGCTCCGTCACCTTGCCGGTCTCGTGCCGCACGCAGTCCGTGCCGGGCGTCTGCGCCGCCGTGCCGCACACCGGGGCGGTGCGGTAGGCGTTCTCCACGTCGTTCGCGTGGACGAACAGGCGGAAGCCGAACGCGGTGGTGGCCAGTCCTGCCAGGAGGAACAGGGTTTGCGCCAGCGCACGGCCGATCGCTGGGGAGCGCCGGGCCAGTGCCGGCGGCTTGGTGTCCCTGATTCAGAGCACCGGCGGCCCCGCCTCAATGCGGCGGAGCACCGGGGACAGGCGATCCAGGTCGGGGTCGGTCTGGATCTGCCGCTCGTCCCACCAGGTGGCGCCGGCGTCGTGCAGCGGACCGATCACGTCCTTGGCCTTGACCGCGTCCGGGGGCGTGGCACCGCCGAGTACGAACTCGAAGGGGCGTTCGGCCCCGGCAGAACGCTGCTTGCGCACATAACCGACCAGCTCCCGCACCTCCGCCGCATCCGGCACATGGCCATGCCGGGCCGTCTCGAACAGCGGCACCGCGCCGTCCCACCGCGCTGCCCGCCGCATGGGTGCACGACGCGGCCAGAACCCGCCGATCCACACCGGCGGACCCGGCCGCTGCACAGTGGCGGGCACCAGCGTCACGTCCCGGACCTCGTAGTGCCGGCCGTGGTGGTCCACCGGCTCGCCGGACCAGAAGCGCCCCAGCAGTTCCAGTCCCTCGTCCAGCCGCTCGGCGAGCAGGCGCGGCTCGGCGGCGTCGCCGAAGCTGCGGTATTCGTCCTCGATCGGACCGCCCAGGCCCGCGGCGAAGATCACACGGCCGCCGCTGAGATGGTCCAGAGTGGCCACCTGGCGGGCGAGTTGCTGCGGACGGTAACGAGGGACCGGCGTCAGTAGGGTGCCCAGCCGGATCCGGGAGGTCGCCAGCGCGGCCGCGGTCAGCAGCATCCAGGGGTCCCCGAAGGGACGCCCCTGGTGCTGGCGGTGCAGTACGTGGTCCCAGACGAAGAGCCCGTCCCAGCCGGCCTGTTCGGCGGCAGCCGCAACGGTCGCGACGTTACGGGGGGCGGCGAAGTCGCCGAAGTTGGGGATGTTGATGGAGAAGCGCATCCCAGCAGAATGCGCGGCCAGCCGTGAAGTGGCAATCGGATTCGGAGCCAGGCAACTTCCCGACAGACTGCCGACAGGCACAGGACTACGCCGCTCCATCGGGATACCCGAACCGCAGCTGGACTGACAGACCCAACCGTCGGGCTCCGCATCACGAGCAGGGCCCGGCTGCAGCTACGGCCACCACCTGGGGAATTACGTGACCACAGCCCTGGAGAATTACGGGCTCTGGCGAAGATCTTGTGATCGGGCCCGTGGCGTCGGTGTGGCCTGACAAGATGTCAGGCGTGTGATTCGCGGAACCTTGAGACGTTTCTTCCCTATTTGGCCGGTGTCGTAGTCGAGTTCGTCCAGCAGTCGACGGCACAGATCGTCCTGCACGCCCACGCGCGGCCGGCCAAGGCGATATGCCCGCACTGCTCCAGCCCGTCGGGACGGGTGCATGGACGGTACGTCCGGCGACTGGCGGATGCGGCGATCGGTGGCAGGGCCGTGGTCGTCGAGCTGCTGGTACGCCGTTTCCGCTGCCTGAACAGCACCTGCACCGCGGTGACGTTCGCCGAGCAGGTCGAGGGGCTTACGACTCCGCATGCCCGCAAGACCCCGCTGCTGCGATCGGTCCTGCTGTCCATCGCGTGCACGCTCGCCGGACGGCCCGGCGCCCGCCTGGCCGCGATGCTGGGCATGCGCGCCGCGAAGGACACCCTGCTGCTGTTGCTTCGCGCCGTGCCCGATCCTCCCGAAGCCCCCGTGCGGGTGCTGGGCGTGGACGACTTCGCGCTGCGCAAGGGCGACTCGTACGCCACCGTGCTGGTGGACCTGGAGGCCCGCCGGCCGGTCGACATCCTGCCGGGAAGGGAGGCCGAACCGCTGGCTGCCTGGTTGGCCGAGCATCCGGAGGTGGAGATCATCTGTCGGGACCGGGCCGGCGCCTACGCCGAAGGCGCCAGGACTGGTGCCCCGCAGGCCATCCAGGTCGCTGACGGGTGGCACCTGTGGCGGAACGTCGCCGAGGCGGTGGAGAAGACGGTCGGCTCGCACCACGGCTGCATCCGGTCCGCGTTCGCGGTAAGTCCGGCCGCCGATTCGGGCACGGCGGCCGATGCCCCGCAGCTCTTCGACCCTCCGGATGGGATGCGCGACTGCCTAGGTCGTCCGCGGCGCCTGGTCGCCCGCACCAAGGAACGCTACGCGGCGGTGCAGGAACGGATCGCCGAGGGCAAGTCCCTGACGGCGATCGGCCGGGAACTGCGGCTGGACCACTCCACCGTACGCCGATTCGCCCGCGCCACCGGCATCGACGAACTGCTGGTCAAGGCGGCCAACCGGCAGTCCATCCTCGACGAGTACAAGCCCCACCTGCACCAACGCTGGAACGAGGGCTGTCACGACATCCCCCGCCTCTACCGCGAAGTCCAAGAACTCGGCTTCCCAGGGGACATCCAAACCGTCCGCCGCTACCTGCGACAGGCGAAGCACGACGGACTGCCCGTGGTACCCCGTCCCGCCCCGCGGCCCCGCCGCGTGGTCCGCTGGATCACGACAGACCCGGACCGGCTCCCAGCCGGCGACGCCCAAGAGCTCAAGGAGATCCGGGCCGCCTGCCCGCACCTGGACGCCGCGGCCCGACATGTCCGCGACTTCGCCGCCATGCTGCATGACCGACGCGGCGACCTGCTGGTCGACTGGATGGACCGCGTCCTCGCCGACGACCTCCCGGCCCTGCACTCGCTGGTCGCTGGCTTTCGCCGGGACCAGGATGCCGTCGTCGTCGGCCTGTCCAGTTCCTGGAGTTCGGGCCAGGTCGCGGGCCACGTCACGCGAATCAAGCTCCTCAAACGGGAGGGCTACGGTCGCGCCAACCTGGATCTCCTGCGCAAACGGGTCCTTCTCGCGTCCTGACTTCACTCGCTCCGGCCGAGTGTCAGAAGAGCTGTCGCAGCCACGAGTTGAGAGCCGCATAGTCGCCTTCGGTCAGACCATGGCGGGGATCGACACGATGGAGCAGGGCCTGTCCCCGGTGGTGGGCGGCGACCCAGGCCCGATCGGTGTCGGTGACCTCGTCGTCGACCCAGGCGAACGGGCGCCCCGCCGCCCAATCGACTAGGGCGCGGGTCTTCCAGTGCAATCCGTTCCGCTCGTCCTGGTCATCGATGTCGGACGGCTCCGGCCAGGTCACCACGGCCAACTGTGGCAGACCAATGCGGGGCGCGATGCACTCGTTCGCATCAGCCATCCACGTCGTGGCCCAGACCACCTCGCACGGCAGCGCCGCCAGCCGCGGCCCGTGCGCGGGATTGATCCTCGTCAGGAGCGGATTCGCGTCGCCATCAAGCGGTTCAAGACCTGTCGGATAGGTCGGATACTGCTCGGGTGCCGCGCCGAACGGAATGAGTGGTCCGTCGACATCGAGAAACAGCAGCGGACGCTGCACAGAGCCAGTCACGGCAGCACGATAGCGACTCATCCCAACGAGCCCGCCCCGATAACGAAAGTCCTGCAACCAACCACTGCCGCCTGCTGGTCCAGCCGAGATCACAAGATCCTCGCCAGAGCCGAATTACGTGACCGTCGACAGCCGAAGCGCTGGTGATAGCCCTCGGCCCGTCGAACAGGCTGTCATTCTACCCAGAACCCAGTTCTTCATCCGGAATCATCGCGCTTGTCAGGACAGTTGGGGAGGACCGACGCCCTGTGCCCTGCCTGGCAGGTCGTGGGGCTCCTGATCTTGCCGAACACCCTTTCCTTCCATGGCACCCCGATTACGCTTGCCCCAGTCACGGCCAAGATCGAACGAGGGGGTACCGCCCATGCCGTACGAGATCGGCGCGAAGGTGAGGCTGACCAGGGATGTGCAGGTCACCGCAGACGGCACGGCGGCCGGGATCGGCTTCCCCGGTCCGCTGTTCCTGGCCGGGGGCTTGGCGGGCATCGTCACGGGCTCGGCAATGGAAGCCGGCGGCGTATCCCAGGACATGCTCGCGAGCTTCGATCAGCAAATCCGCGACAGCCGACTCCAGGGCTTCGCGGCCGACTTGGTCGAGGACCTCCGTCAGCGGGTCATCGGGCCGGGAGCGTTCGACGCCGGAGCTGGCGCTCAGATCAGGTACAGGGTGCGCTTCGAGAACGGGTTTGTTCTCGGCGGTATCGAAGAAGCCTGGCTGACCGGAGCCTGAGTATCTGCCACCGCGCCGCTGGCCGATGAGGGCGTCATGGTGTCCGTAGCTGGTTCTCACCGATCTCGGCGAAACCCGACCCGGATTCACACGGCGAGTGCGGTGTGTCCGCGGTGGTGATTGCAGGTGTGGGCCGCGGCAGGCGCGCGCGGGCAGGGGGCAGGCGCGCGAAATGGCGGAGGGAAACCGGCCAGGAAGCCGCACCAGCCACCGCGCCAAGCCGGCCCTCCTCAGGCCGGGTAGCTGATCGAGCCCAGCGGCGGGCAGGGGATGAGCGTGGTTCCGGCGCCGGGGCGTTCCACGAAGGCCCGGGCCTCGGCAGCCTGCCGGCGCCGGGTTTCCAGCTCGTCGGCGTGCCAGGCGTCGCGCATGGCACGGGGGTAGTCCCACGAGTCGTCGATGAGACTGAGGCTGGTGTTGCCGGAGCTGCGCTGGAACTCCGCCTTCACGGCAGCCTGTTGGAGAGCGGTCTGGGTCGCGGCGAGATCGATG
This sequence comes from Kitasatospora sp. NPDC001159, assembly GCF_053598235.1. Classification (NCBI taxonomy): domain Bacteria; kingdom Bacillati; phylum Actinomycetota; class Actinomycetes; order Kitasatosporales; family Streptomycetaceae; genus Kitasatospora; species Kitasatospora sp. NPDC001159. Next base: position 96,606 of record NZ_JBSFJV010000016.1, on the reverse strand, counting down.
CGGGTGATCAGGACGCCGAGGGTGTTCGGTTCGCGGGTCGGCATGGGGGCCTGCGGGAGCAGCGACACCCCGGTGTCGAGGCGGCCGATGTTGTCGACGCTCGCGTCCTGGGCCTCCCTCACCATGATCTGCATCTCCCGGTGCAGCCAGAAGAACTCGTCGAGGTCGGCCTGGGTGATACGCATCCGCTCGTACAGGGCCCGGAAGCGGGGGTCTTGGTGCAGCGGGAGCATGAGAGCCATGTGGAGCGCCACGCAGTCATTGAAGCCCCCTGACACCGCGGCCTCGAGGTGGAGGATGGCCAGTTCCGCCTGCCCCTGCGCGCACGCCAGCCCACCGAGGCTCGCGCGGCCCGAAGCGGCGAGCCACGCACCGTCGGGGCCGAGCGCCGTGGCACGCGCGACGAGGTCGTGGAGGCCCCTGGTCCCCGCCACGGCGGGTCCCTTGGTCAGGAACTCCACCAGCACTTCGTGAAGACGGGTGGCCAGTGAGCTGACGGTGTCGACCATGGATCTCCTCGGGCCTCGGTGGTGAAGAGCTATAGGGGCGTCGAGTCTGTGGCAACCCCCCTGGAGATGACGGGCGGACGAGGTGAGCGGTTCCTGCTCGTTCCCGGCCGTGATCACGAGTGACATCGGACCTGATGGGAGTGGCTGTTTGGCCCGGCCGGAGTCTCCGCCTACCGTCGTGCCACGTCGAACGGCTGGCGACCATGCCGGTTCGGTCAGTGGTGCCAATCTGCCGCGCCTCGTCCGGGTAGACCGTCCGCCTACCTCCCGTGCCGGGACCGGTGGGTGGCGATCAGATCGCGGTACCACGCGTACGACGCCTTGGGCGTGCGCTTCTGGGTCTCGAAGTCGACGTGGACGAGACCGAATCTTTGATTGAACCCTTCCGACCACTCTAGGTTATCAATCAGTGACCACGTGTAGTAGCCGCGGACGTCGACGCCCCCGGCGATGGCTCGGGCGAGGGCGTCGAGGTGGGTGGCCAGGTAGTCGATGCGGGGTTGGTCAGGGGTGGTGGATTCGGTGACGGAGCAGCCGTTCTCGGTGATGGTGATGGGCGGGAGGGCCTTGCCGTACAACTCCTGGAGATTGAGGAGAAGTTGGCGGAGGGCGTCGGGGACGACGGGCCAGCCGAAGGCGGTGTGGGGCACGTCGGGGATGTCGACCAGGCCGAAGGGCAGGCCGGGGTCGGTGGGGGCGGCGACGCGGGTGGGGTTGTAGAAGTTGAGGCCGAGGCCGTCGAGGCCGGGGGCGTGGATGAGGTCGGTGTCGCCGGGGTGGACGGCGCCGTAGATGTCGTCGGGGACGCCGAGGGCCGAGAGGTCGGGGTAGCGGCCGAGGAGGACGGGGTCGGTGAACAGGCGGTTGTGGAGGGCGTCGTAGGCCTCGGCGGCGGCCGCATCCTCGGCGGAGTCGGAAGCCGGCCACACCAGGGTGAGGTTGTTGGAGAGCATCACCCGCAGGCCGCGCTCGTGGAGCAGCGAGGCGGTGAGGCCGTGAGCGAGGAGCTGGTGGTGGGCGGCCGGGAGGGCGTCGAACATCAGGGTGCGGCCGGGGGCATGGATGCCGAGGGCGTAGCCGAAGACGGTGTGGACGAAGGGCTCGTTGAGGGTGATCCACTCCGGGACGCGGTCGCCGAGGCGGTCGGCGACGATCGCGGCGTACTCGGCGAAGCGGTACGCGGTGTCGCGGTTGAGCCAGCCGCCGTTGTCCTCCAGGGCCTGCGGGAGGTCCCAGTGGAAGAGGGTGGGTAGCGGGGTGATACCCGATTCCAGCAGGGCGTCGACCAGGCGGTCGTAGAAGGCGAGACCAGCGGGATTGACCGCGCCCGCGCCAGTGGGCAGGACGCGGGGCCAGGCGATGGAGAAGCGGTAGCCGTCCAGTCCGAGGTCCTTCATCAGCGCGATGTCCTCGGGGTAGCGGTGGTAGTGGTCGCAGGCCACCGCGCCCGTGTGCCCGTCCCGGACGGCTCCGGGCCGGGCGGCGAAGACGTCCCAGACGGAGAGGCCACGACCGTCCTCGTCCACCGCCCCCTCGATCTGGTAGGCCGCGGTGGCGACACCCCAGCGAAACCCCGCCGGCAGGTCGAAACGATCCGGCATGGCAGCCTCCTGACGAAAATGTGAGGAGAGCTCATGTTACTGACGTCACGCCGAAACGCCAGAGGAGACCCGTCTCCGCGGACGGGACCGCCGCAGCGCCGCTGGTACGCCAGCGCCTCCTCGCACGTGCCCGCACCCCTGCTGGAGACGCTCACCGCCGCCGCCCTCGACCCCTCCCGGTGCACCGGTACCTGCGGCGCGACGAGCTTGCGCACCTGCCCGTGAGCGGCATCGCGACGCCCACCGCGCCGAGCCCGCTGGAGGTGGCGCGCGTCCACGCCGCCACCTCCCGCTCAGCCGCCGTGACCGCCACGTTTGCACCCAGGTCGCCAATGCAGATGGCGTATTGCCACTGGTCGACCGAATCTGAGTCGTTCGCTCCCGCCTCCTCGGCAGTGGCGCACCCCCGGCTTCGAGCTCGAACACGCCCTTACGGACGGTCGTCTCACCGGCACCGGTGGCCCCGCGTCGCGACCAGAGCGGCCGGCGTTGAACCACCCGGCCCGCCGCCGCCCACAACGGCTCAGATTCCTCGCGACCTTCAACGCCTCTCTCTTTGCTCCCATTGTCGTGATTCGTACCCGCATTCGGACGACGGACCCCGCTCCGCACTCGGCTCAGCGACCGGTCCAGACGGGGTCGCGCTTGTCCGCGAAGGCCCGGACTCCTTCGACCGCGTCGCTGCTGTGCCTGCGGCGTTCCTCCCAGCGGTACTCGGCGGTGAACGCCTGCGCAAGGGGCATGTCGACGGATTTCGTAGCGGCTTCCTTGATGGCCCGGACCGAGAGCGGGGCGCTGCGGACCAGGTCGTCGGTCCACTGCTGGACGCAGGCGTCCAACCGGTCGGCCGGTACGACCTCGTTGACGAGCCCGTAGTGCATGGCTGTCGTGGCGCTCAGCCGACGGCCGGTGAGCAGGTAGCCCATGGCGATCTTCTCCGGCAGCTGCCTGGCCAGCCGGAAGGCACCGCCCGCACCGGGCACGAGACCGAGCCGGGCCTCGGGCAGGGCGAAGACCGCCTGGTCCGAGGCGATGATCAGGTCGCAGGCCAGGGCGAGTTCGAAACCACCGCCCAGGGCGTGACCGTGGACCCGTGCGAGCACCGGTTTGGACAGCGTGAAGCGGTCGGTGAGCCGGGGCCAGCCCGGCTGCCCACGGCTGCCGAAGGTCGTCGGAGGGACGCCCTGCCGGTCGAGATGGGCCCGCTCCTTGAGGTCCTGGCCCACGGAGAAGGCGCGTTCACCCGCTCCGGTCAGCACGGCGACCCTGATGTCGTCGTCGGCCTCGACGTCGTCCCAGATCTCGGCGAGCTCCTCATGCATGCGCAGATCCATCGCGTTGAGCACGTCGGGGCGGTCGAGCGTGACACGGGCGACGTGGTTCTCCTTCTCGTAGCGCACCCGCTTGCGGTCGCTGGTCATACGGAGGCCCGCCCTTCGAATCGGCCGACCTTGTCGATCACGTCCTGGCTGTAGAGCCGCAGAGCCTGCTGGAGGGCGAACTCCGCCATGTACGCGCGGAACCCGTGCGGTGACTCCTCGGCGAGGTGCAGCATCCGCCGGTTGGCGAGCACGGCGTCCCCGTCGAGTCGCGCCAGGCTCCGCTCGATGGCGGCGTCCAGCTCGTCCGGCTCCACGACCTCGTCGACCAGCAGCCGCGCCTCGGGTTCCTTCGCCCAGATCCGCCGGCCCTCAAGGATGAGCTGCCGGGACAGGCGCGGCCCGGCGAACCGGCCGAGCCGCAGGTTCGCTGCTCCGGGGATGATGCCCTCCTTCGCCGCGGGCAGGCTGAAGTAGGCATCGGAGGAGGCGAGTACGCGGTCGAAGACCAGCAGCAGCTGGGCTCCGCCGCCGATCGCGAAGCCGTCCACTGCGGCAACCCACGGTTTGTCGATCCGGGGTGAGTGCCACGAGCCGGGTCGGCCGTCGTCGGCCAGCACGCCCCGGACGAGCTTGTGGATGTAGCCGAGTTCCCGGCGCAGCAGGAAGTCGACCAGTGAAATGCCACCGGAGCTCAGGTACTTGAGGTTGATTCCGGCGCTGAACACCCGTTTTCCCCGGTAGCGGGGATGGCTCATCTCCCCGCCGCGCAGCAGCCCCACCCGGACGGCCGGATCGAGCAGGGCGAGGTCGACGGCGGTTTCCATGTCGTCGACCTGCTGGCCGTCCTCGGCGTTCAGGCAGTCGTCGCGGCACATGGTCAGCCGCGCCACTCCGTCCCGGCGTTCCAGGTGGACGGCTTCCATCTCCACCTCACCGGTGCGCAGGAAGTCCGGAAGCAGCTCCAGGGCGCGCGTGGTCGGGCGGAGCATGGCGTCCAGCAGATGCGGGCCGGCGACGGGCGACCGCAGCACCGCTCGCAGGAAGATGCCCTGGTCGATCTCGTGGCCCTCCTTGGCGGCCTGAGGCAGGGACCGCTCCGCGGCGAGCTGCTGCCGGGTGGGGACCAGCCCGGGGAAGACGGCGGCAGCGGCTTCGACGAGCTCCGCGAGCCGCAGGTGAATGCCGCGGTGCTCCGTGAGCCGGTCGTAGACGGCGTCGGCGTGGGTGTCCAGGAAGCGGACGCGCAGCGCACGGGCAGCGTCGTGGGCGGCGGCGATCCCGGCTCGCTGGGCGGGTGAGCGCGCGCCGGCCTCCGGAAGTGCGGCCAGCAGCTTCTCCACTTGCGCGGCGGCCTCGGTCAGAGCCGGCCAGACGCCGTCGGGATCCTCTCCGGGTGGCAGGCCGGTCGTCATAGCGGCCCCTCGGCTGCGTCCTCCCCGCGCAGGGCGCGGTCGCAGGCGGCCAGGTGGGCGCCGAGGGCGTCCTCGAAGCTCGTCGTCGTGGCGTCGAACAGGAGCTGGCGTCGGATCGCCACCTCCTTGCCGGCCAGACCGGCGACCAGTTCCGCCGCGGCCTCCACCGCGGCCGCCGGATCGTCGGCCAGTTCGTCGACGATTCCCAGCCGCACCGCATCGGCAGCGCTGAGGGGCAGGCCGAACAGCACCGCCCGGCGGATCCTGCCGAGGCCGACCTGCTGGACGAGCCGGTGGCCGGCCATCCCGGGCCAGGTCGCGGAGCCGTCGCGCGGGACCAACAGCCTGGTACCGGGGGCAGCCACGCGGATGTCGGTGGCCAGCAGCGCGTCCAGGGCCGACCCGCCGCAATCACCCGAGGCCACCGCGACCGTGGCCATGGGGAGCCGTTCCAGCCGGCGCAGGACCCGTTCCCACTTGGTGACCAGCATGACGTCCAGCCCGCTGGTCCAGGCCCCCTCGGGGGCTCCGGCGACGTGCACGGTGACCATGCCGGCCCCGCCGTGGTAGCGGGCCAGGTCCTCGGCCCGGTCGCAGATGGCCGCGAGTGCCTTGACGGAGGCGGCCGACGGCGGCTCCGTCCCGTCGATCGTCAGGTTCAGCGCATCGTCCACGCTCTGCGGCCTCACCACTGGACCAGCGCCGTTTCGATCGTCGAGCCCGGTCCCATGGTCACGAACACTCCATACTCTCCCGGTCGTGCGATGCCCTCTTCGAGGAGCCGTTCGTACGAGAAAAGGAACGAACCGCTGGAGACATTGCCGTGGTCGCGCAGCACACCGATGGTGTGCCGGACATCGTGGCGAGTGAGTCCGAGGTTGACGACGACGGCGTCGATCACCTTCTTGCCGCCGGAGTGCACCACCCAGTGTCCGATGTCGCTGTAGCGCAGACCCGTGCCCGACAGCAGGCGGTCGACGACGATCTCGGCGTGCGCGCCCACCACGTAGGGGATCTGCGGGTCCAGGAAGAAGCTGAACCTGTCCTGCGTGCGGTCCCAGTCGTAGCGCATGGCGTCGATCGCCTCGGGGATGATGCAGCTGGCGAACTTCAGAACGGCCGGGCCCTCGGAAGCGGCCGTCGTGGCGCCGCTGGGGTCCGCGAGCAGCGCGACGGCCGCCGCGCCGTCGCCGAACAGGCTGTTCACGACCGCGGTCCGCATCGTCGAGTCCATCGTGTACGCGGCCGAGCACGCCTCCGCACACAGCACCACGGCGAGTTCCCCGGGATGGGCGGCGGACCAGCCCGCCACCACGTTGAGGGCGTTGAGTCCCGCGTTGCAGCCCATGCCGACGATGTCGCTGCGGCTGCAGTGGCGGTCGACGCCCAGTTCCCGTATCAGCAGCGCACTGAGTCCAGGGGTGAGGAAACCGGTGGACGTCACGCAGCACAGGTGACGCAGATCCGAGAGTTCGGCACCGCACCGCTTCAGACAGGCGTGCAGGGCCGCGGCACCCATCTCGATCGCCAGCTGCTTGTGCTTGTCGAGCAGGTCGCCCTGGGACTCCGAGACCCGGCCGTCGTCGCTGTCCTCGGGCGGCAGGACGAGGTTGCGTCGCTCGATGGCGCTGTTGAGGAAGACGGAGCGGACTTTGGGGTCGGTGATCCCGAAGGCGTCGAGCACTTCCTGCTGGGAGTAGGACGTACGGGTCACGGCCGTGCCCACGCCGACGATGCGGGGCCGTGGGAGAGTTGTGAGGGCGGAGTTCTGTGCGGACAGTACCTCCGTCCCCAGGACAGGGGCGTCGAGTACTACCGGATGGTCGACGTTGACGGTCACCGGAACGTCCACCCCCACATGCGCGGCTTACTGCGCGGCTTGTGAATGACGGCGTCTTCGGTCATGTTCATTACCTTTCCTGATGAGTTGCGATGGTTCGTCAATTCCTGGTCGTCATGACATCGCGCTCTCCGCCTCGATGAAGCGCGCGAGCCTGGCGGTCCCCTCGTTGATCTCAGCGGGTGTCAGATAGCTGGTGGAGAGCCGGATGCCGTGGTGTCCGCCCTCTCCCGGGTAGAAGTGCTCCATCGGCGTCCAGATGACGCCGAAGTCCTCTGCGGACCGGGTGAGTGCGGCGCCGTCCGCCCGGAACGGGACCTGAACGGTCAGGAAGAAGCCGCCGGTCGGTTCGTTCCAGCGCACCCCCAGAGCCGCTCGCCGGTCCGCCGGAAGACGTGCGTCCAGGTGCCGGAGCGTGCACTGCATGGCGTCGCCGTAGTACTCGCCCGCCCTGGCGTTCAGCTCGGAGATCCGGCCCTGCGCGGCGAGCAGCGCGCCCGCCACGGCGGCCTGGCTCAGCGACGAGGTGTTCACCGTCACCATGCTCTTGATCTTGGCGAGTTCGTCCGCGAGGAGGCTGATCAGGCCGGCCTGGTCCACGACCAACTGGTCGGCGACGGCGAAGCCGACTCGGGCGCCGGGAAAAATCGTCTTGGAGAAGGAGCCCAGGTGAACGACCGTGCGGGCCCGGTCCAGGGACTTCAGGGTCGGCAGCGGGGGGCCGGGGCTGACCATCCGGTAGGGGCTGTCCTCCAGGATGAGGATGCCGTGACGCGCTGCGAGTTCCAGGAGTTCGGCGCGGGCCTGCGGCCCCATCGTGTTCCCCGACGGATTAGCGTGGTCGGGCACCACGTAGAAGGCACGGGGACGGCGCCCACGAGCCCGCTCGTCCTGGATCGCCGCCTCCAGGTCGGCACAGGAGAACCCGTCCTCCCGCTCCACGACCGGAGTCAGCGCGATGTCCAGCAGGCGGGCCGCGCCGGTGATCCCCACATAGCAGGGGCTGGAGACGAGCAGTACGTCGTCGGGGCCGCTGATCAGGGCACGCAGCACCAGCAGCATGGCCTCCTGGGCGCCGACGGTCACCACGATGGACTCGGGGGGGACGTCGATGTTCTCGTCGGCGCGGAGCGAGTCAGCGATGACCTCGCGGATCTGACCGGCCGTGGGACCGTACTGGTACATGGCGGTGCGGATCTGCTGCGGTGAACCGCCCTCCTCGACGAGGTGCTCCAGATACCGGCGGACGTACGAGAAGATCTGCTCGGTCTCGAAGAACCCGTCATAGGGACGACCGGGCGCAAAGGAAATCGCGTCGGGATAGCGAAGCGTGACCTCGTTGAGGAAGTTCATCGTGTCCAGGACCGGATCGGAGACGCTGCCGTGCAGGTCCGCCTTCCGCAATGCCACCGGTTCGGCCGTCGCCAGGAAATCCGACGGCATGGAGACGAGTCCTTCATGCGCATGATGTGCATATTCGTGCGCGCCGCGTCCAGCCATAGGTTCCCCCACGCGAAATAATTCAATGAGTGTCGGGGTCTGCCGATACAGGATCACACACGGGGATGCGTTCGACAACCGCCGTCCAACCGGCATAAATGCTCACTTGGACACGGCTTCCGGCGGAATGCCGTCTCCTTTTCGCACCATTTCCGTGAAGTACGGTCCGGTGCTGTCCGGCCGTACCGCTTCCCATCCGCCGGCCCTGAGCGAAGCCACGATCCGGTCGGCGGCGCCCGGCCGGACGGTGAACCCCACGGTGAGCGCGCCGGCCTCGTCGGCGTCGACGGCGGCGTCCTCGGAATCGACGCCGAAGTCCGCGCTGGCGCCCAGCAGCCGCGGCAGTTCCCGGGACGGTCCGGTACGGTCACACGCACCGCGCTGCCACCCCCGCAAGCACCGTTCCGACCTGGCTCGGCGGTACTGCAAGCACGGCCAGGTCCACCTGCTCCGGCGGAGTCCGGGTCAGTCCCGCACCGAGCGCAGCGGCCGTCCTGGCCGCGGAGCGGTTCCGGTCGGACAGATGTACCAGTACTCCCTGCCGACTTGCCGCGAGCGCGACCGAGGTACCGATCAGACCTGTGCCGATGACGGCCATGGTGCGAATCATGAGACATCACCCGTTCGAAAGGCCACCGGCCATAACCAGAATTCCGACCGGCAGTACCCGGCGGACCGGGAGTCCATCCGTCCAGCAGTCCTCTGCTTTTTTCCCGCGGGGGCAGCTATTACAGTTCGCAGAACCCTGCCCTTCTCCTCCTGATATGGATACAGTCATGAGCGAATTAGCAGAGCACACGGACCCGCTGGCGGATCTCTCGGTCGACTACGTAGAGATGTACGTGGAACACCTGGAGACGGCTGCACTCACGTGGGTCGACACATACGCCTTCACTCTGGTCGGCTCCGGCGACTTCGCCGACCACCGGAGCGTCGCGCTGCGCCACGGACGGATCACCCTGGTACTCACTGAGGCGACGTCGGACGATCATGCGGCCTCGGCCTACGTCGCCTCCCACGGAGACGGTGTCGCCGACATCGCGCTGCGCACCGCGGACGTGACCGCGGCCTTTGACGCAGCGGTCGCGAACGGTGCCCGCGTCCGCTGCCCGCCGACCCCGCACCCGGGCGACGGGCCGACCATGACGGCTGTCCTCGGCGGCTTCGGGGACGTCGTCCACACACTCGTCCAGCGCGCTCCCGGGGCGGGGCCGGGACTGCCCGCCGGTCTCTCTCCGACGCCGCAGACCGGCGATGACCCGACCGACGTGGAACTGCTCGACATCGATCACATCGCGGTGTGCCTGAACACCGGCGATCTCGACCCCACGGTCGACTACTACCTGACGGCCCTCGGGTTCCAGCGCATCTTCGAGGAGCGCATCGTCGTCGGCAGGCAGGCCATGGAGTCCACGGTGGTGCAGAGCCCGTCGGGCTCGGTGACCCTGACGCTCATCCAGCCCGACCCCTCGGCGGACCCGGGACAGATCGACGAGTTCCTCAAGGCCCACCAAGGGTCCGGCGTCCAGCACCTGGCCTTCTCCTCGCCGGACGCGGTCCGTTCGGTACGGGCCCTGGCCGCCCGGGGCGTTGCCTTCCTCACCACTCCCTCGGCCTACTACGACCTGCTGGGCGAGCGGATCGACCTGAGCGAGTCCAAGGTGGAGGCCCTTCGGGCGACGAACGTGCTCGCCGACGAGGACCACGGCGGCCGGCTCTTCCAGATCTTCACTGCGTCGGCCCACCTCCGACACACGCTGTTCTTCGAGGTCATCGAGCGCCAGGGCGCCGAAACCTTCGGTAGCGCCAACATCAGGGCGCTCTACGAGGCCGTGGAGCTGGAAAGGACGGGGCAGCGTGGGCTATGGCGATGAGGTGGCGGTCGACCAGGCCCATTGCTTGGCCGACTTCGAACGCGCCGCCGCCTCGGCCCTGCCCGCCGACGTATGGGACTTCGTGGCCGGAGGAAGCGGCGCCGAGACCACGCTCGATGCCAACCGCAGCGCGCTGGACCGCGTAACACCTCCTCGGTGGCCGTCCACACCGGCGAGTTCCTCCCCTCTGCGACGACGTGGTCGTCGCTGGCGGCCCTGCGGAAGCAGGCCCGGCTTCCGCTGCTACTCAAGGGTGTGCTGGCGGCCGAGGACGCCTGCGGGCGGCCGAGCTCGGGATCGACGCGGTCGTGGTCTCCAATCACGGTGGCCGCCAGCTCGACGGCGCCGTACCCGGCGTCGATGCATTACCGGAGGAGGCGGCGGCCGTGGGGGACGGCTGCGACGTGCTGCTGGACAGCGGCATCCGCAGCGGCACCGACGTACTCAGGGCGCTCGCTCTCGGGGCGTCCGGTGTCCTGGTCGGCCGTCCGCTGATCTGGGGGCCTGGCTGCGGCCGGAGAGACCGGCGCACGCCGGGTGCTCGACCTGCTGGCCGACGAACTCCGCGACGCCCTCGGCCTGTCCGACCGCGACGGCGTCGCCGCGGTCAGGCAGCTCCGCACCTTCGTCCCTGCCTTGACGGCCGACTGGTCGGCGAAGTCCTCCTGCCACGCGGTGACAGGAGGACTTCGCCGACCAACTGGCCGCTTTCGGCGCTTGGACACGGCGACGGCGGACTATGCGCTCTCGGTGACCCCGCCACTCAGCCGAAGGGCCAGCTCCGACCACATCACCGCGTGCTCGTCGGCCAGACGGGCCACTATGCCGCTGCAGTGGGGCGGTACGTTGTCGATGATCCTCTGCCACTCCTTCGCGTTGATCGTGTGGAGATTGAGCAGCCGCAACAGGGTGCGTCCGGTCTCGCTCAGCCGCAGCGACGGATCCGCCCTGAGCCGTTGCAACAGGACGCTGTGGTCCTGCGCCGACGGCCTGTCATGTATCGCCGCGACGCCGGTACCGCGCTGCGGTGCCGAAGGTCTCGCCTCGGGGTTCGCTTGTTCCCTGCTCCGTCGGCCGGGCATCGGATCCTCTCCTCGGCGGAGCCGGCCTCTGACATCGCGGGCGGTCTCGGGGGAGATGCCGGCCATCCGGGCGATCTGGCGTAATGACAGGCCGGGGTTCTCAGCGATGATCTTTCCGGCGATCCTGCGTCCTGCGGCGGCGTTGATCGGGCGGACCCGACCGTCCTGGCCGATCCGGCTCTCCTCGGCGGCGGACACGGCTGGCAGCCCCTTGCGTATGTCGGCCACCGTGCCGGAGGAGAAACCGGTGACCGATGCGACCATCCGGTCCGACCACTGCGGATGCGACATGAGGATCCGCGCGGCCGCCCGCTTGCGGTCGGCCCTCGACAGAGGGAGGCCGTGGATGATGTTGGACTCGACTGCCAGCACGAACGCGTCGGCCTCACTGCCCTCGAAGAAGCTGACGGCGATGGTCTCCTGCCCGCGCAGTTCGGCCGCTCGCACGCGATGGAGACCATCGATGACGCGCATCGTCGGACGGTGCACGAGGATGGGCGGAAGCGGGGCCTGCACCACGGACAGCGCCTCCACGTGGTCCGGGTCCGCCCCCGAGGTCCGCGGTGAGTCGACTGTTGACAGTAAGCTGATCTCGACTTCGACTGACGTCTGCTGATCGATGTGTTGCTGATCTCGCTGCACTGCGGTCTCCCTCATAATCTGACTACCTGTACACGGATCTGTGAAGGCATGCAGAAAATCCCCCGTTGGAGCTGGGTTGCGTTCCGTACCGCGACGTGAACCAGGGAACGCCGTGGTGTCGGAGAGGTCATGCCGGGTCCACTCGCGGCCCTGCCGACAGCCACGTCATGCCTTGGCGCCACCACGGGCGGTCTCCAGCGGAGTCCCGGAAACGTCTGATCAGAGGGCGTTCCCGAACCAGATCACGCGGAACGTCGTGGAAAACGGGGGGGGATGCGAACCCCGTCGCGCTGAACATCGTGTCGCCACTGCGTACCCCTCCCTGACTCGATGAAATTCATCAGCACGGAGCGCCCCTGGGACGGTAACACCTCAGCCCGAATCGAAGAACTCCCCTGGTCTGCCACGGCTGTAATGGAAGCCGCAATTCCAGCCACGGCCGGCCCTGGAGTGCAAATCGGTGCTGGTTGCAGGCTTGCGCGAGGGCCCGATGGCGGCGGCGCCGGGCCATCAGATGCAGGACGCGTTCCCTTCTCCTACAGGAATCGGGCGATTTCGGGGCGGGTCAGCGGGAACTGGTCACCACCTGCACCGTACGGGACAAGTCCGCCGGAGGGGCATCCGACCTCTGTCACAGCCCAGGGAGGTGTCTTCCGCATTGCCCTCGCTGTGGACACCGACTGGCCGTCTCCAGAGCAAAAGGGTCCGCGAGCTGATCGCGACCATCGCTGAGGACGCCTGGACAGCGATCAAGTACCCGAAGGCGATCTGGGACAAGGACGAGGAACGGTGGGTCTCGGACGCAGAGGTCGCCGAGGTCGAGTACCCCGCGTTCACCGGCAAGGCGAAGAAGTATCTGGCCACGGCGCGGCTCCTGGTCCGCCGCGTCCGGCGGCTGGGTGACGCCCACGTCCCTGACGGGCAGGGCGAGTTGTTCAAGGCATACGGGGGGCACATATCGTCCGTGTATCGAAAATCGCATACGCGCTGGCAACGGCCGGTTGTCTTACCTGGTTGCATGTCTCGAACCCGGCCATGGCGCCATCGAACACGCCTCGCGGCGAGCTCGGTGGGACAGGTGGTGCGGTCCCCCGACGGAGTGCCAGAAAGCACCGGCGACCAGCGGTGAGCAAGAGTGAGCGAGAGCAGACGATGACCAGGGTGGACACGGCGGAGACCGGACAGGGAGGCCTGTCGACTGATGACGAAGCAACTCGGCCCGCGAGCAGTTCCGGGCTGGGGCCGTGGAGGCGCGGCCCGGTACTCACGGCGTGTGCGCTGCTGCTCGGACTGCTTTTGCTGCTGCACAGGAGCGTCACGGACTGGGCTGGTCTGGGCAGTCTGGTGGATACCTTCCTGCCGTGGTTCGGCCTGTTCGTCCCCGTGCTGTTGGCCGGGGCGCTATGGCGCCGTTCCGCCTCCGCGGTCATCGCGCTGCTGCTGCCGGCCATCGTGTGGGTCAGCCTCTTCGGCGGGCTGCTCCACGACAAGTCCCACCGAGGCAGCGATCTCACGGTGGTCAGCCACAACGTGGACGCCGACAACCGTGATCCGGCCGGCACCGCCCGTGACCTGGCCGCCTCCGGCGCGAATCTGCTGGCGCTCGAGGAACTGACCGACCAGGCCAAGGGCACATACGAGAACGAGCTGGCGACGGCGTACCCGTACTACGCCGTGGAGGGCACGGTCGGGCTGTGGAGCAAGCTGCCGCTGTCCGACACCCAGCCGGTCGACGTGCAGCCGGGCATGGCCGGGCCGCTGGACCCGTTCCGTGCGCTGCGCACCACGGTGACCACCGAGAAGGGACCGCTGGCGGTGTACGTAGTGCATCTCGGTTCGGTGAGGGTGATGCCCAGGGGCGGCTTCTGGACGGACACGCGGGACGCCGGCGCGACAAAGCTCGCTGAGGCCGTCGCCGCCGACCGCAGCGAGCGGGTACTGGTGCTCGGTGACTTCAACGGCACCATGGACGACCGTGCATTCGACGGCCTCACCTCTCAGCTGCGTTCGGCCCAGGACGTGGCGGGGGACGGGTTCGGCTTCAGCTGGCCGGTGACGTTCCCGATGGTGCGGATCGACCAGATCCTGGTCCGCGGCGTGGAGCCGAAGAGTGCGTGGCTGCTGCCGGCCACGGGCAGTGACCACCGGCCGGTGGCGGCCGGGATCAGCTGGTGAACGCCGAAAGCGGCCAGGCGGTGGTATGTCGTCGGCGTATGGAAATCCGCATACGTCAGGGCAACACCCCACTGCATTGACTGGCAGCATGTCCTACATGTCCTCCAGTGCACCAACACCAATCGCAGCCGGAAATCCGGTCGTCAGACCGATCAGCGCCGCCGAGCATCTGGCGTTCGTGCGGGCCCAGCGGTCGGTCAGCTTTCTGCAGACCCCGGCGTGGGGCCGGGTCAAGACCGAATGGCGCAGCGAGTCCCTCGGCTGGTTCGACGGTCGGCGCCTGGTCGGCGCCGGGCTCATCCTGCACCGCCCGCTACCGCGGCTCGACCGTCTCACGCTGGCGTATCTGCCCGAGGGCCCGGTCATCGACTGGAGCGGCGAGATCGGTGCGTGGCTCGATCCCCTGGCGGCGTACCTCAAGGAGCAGGGCGCGTTCGCGATCCGGCTCGGCCCGCCGGTGGTGACGGACGCCTGGAGCGCCGCCCAGGTCAAGGAGGGCATCGCCGACCCGGGGATCCGGCGGCTGACTGACCTGCCCGGACAGTCGGGCGACCCGGTCGGCGCCCGCGTGAGCAGCGGGCTCAAGGACGCGGGCTGGCTGCCACAGAACCCGGAGGACGGGTTCGGAGTCGGGCATCCGCAGTTCAAGTACGAGGTACCGCTGGCGGGCAGGTCCGAGGACGAGCTGCTCAGGGGCATGAACCAGCAGTGGCGCCGCAACATCAAGAAGGCGGCGAAGGAGGGCGTCGAAGTCACGGTCAGCGACGCGGGTCCGGAGGACCTCAAAGCGTTTCACGACCTCTACGTCCACACCGCCCAGCGCGACCACTTCACCCCCCGGCCGCTGCGCTACTTCGAGACCATGTTCGCGGCACTGAACGCCGAGGACCCCGAACGGATCACCCTCTACCTGGCCCACCACCAGGGCGACTTGGTCGCCGCCACGGTCCTGGTCCGCGTCGGGGCCCACGCGGTGTACTCCTATGGCGCCTCCGCCACCGCGAAGCGCGAGGTGCGCGGCTCCAACGCCTGCCAGTGGGCGATGATCCGCGACGCGCTCGCGGCCGGCTGCGACGTCTACGACCTGCGCGGCATCACTCCGACCCTCGACGCCGACGACCCTCACGTCGGCCTGGTCCAGTTCAAAGTCGGCGCCGGCGGCCGGGCAGTACGGTACGTCGGTGAGTGGGACCTGCCGCTGCGGCCGATGACCTACCGGGCCTTCGACCTCTATATGAGGCGGCGCGGACGCTGAACCGTACAGCCGACTACGCGAGCGCGGCGGCGACTTCGTCGAGGCGCGCGCCGCGGGATGCCTTGACCAGCGCTACGTCCCCGGCGGCGAGGTGGTCGCGCAGCCAGTCGACGGCCGCGTCCTTGCCGGCGAGGAGCACCGCCCGCTCTCCCGCACCGTCGGCGATGGGCCGGGCGGCCTCGCCGACGACCGCCACCACATCAGCCCGTTCGGCGGCGTACACTCCGACGGCGCGGTGCTGCGCCGCGCTGTCGTCGCCGAGTTCGAGCATTTCGCCGAGTACGGCGATGCGGCGTCCGCACTCGATGGCTGCCAGCGCGTCCAGGGCGGCGCGGGTCGAGTCGGGGTTGGCGTTGTAGGTGTCGTTGAGCAGCGTCGCCCCGCAGGCGAGGTCGCGCAGTTCCATCCGCCACGGCGACAGCGAAGCAGTGGTCAGCGCCGCCGTGGCCAGGCCGAGGGGAACCCCGGCCGCAAGTGCTGCCGCCGTGGCAGCCGAAGCGTTGAGCGCCTGGTGGGCGCCGACCAGTGGCAGCCTCAGGTGCGCCGAGGCGGCGGCGGTCCGCAGCGTGCAGGATGGCCGGCCGAGCCGGTCGAGGGCCAGGTCGAGTACCTGTACGTCGGCGTGGGCCGCCCGGCCGAAGGTCAGAACCGGACCATCGGTCAGCGCGCTCATCGCGGCCACCCTGGGATCGTCGGCGTTGAGAACGGCGGTGCCGCCGGGCACAAGACCTTGCACCAGTTCGCCCTTGGTCCTGGCGATGGCGGCGCGCGACCCGAACTCGCCGAGGTGGGCCAGGCCGACGTTGAGGACGACGGCGATGTCGGGCGAGACCAGGCCGGTGAGCCCGGCGATGTCGCCGACATGGCGGGCTCCCATCTCCAGGACGAGGAACCGGGTGGCCGCCTGGGCGCGCAGCATGGTGAGCGGCACACCGAGCTCGTTGTTGAGGGAGCCGGCCGTGGCGACCGTCGGTCCGGCGCCCGAAAGCACGGCCGCCAGCAGGTCCTTGGTGCCGGTCTTGCCCTGCGAGCCGGTCACCCCGACGACGGTCAGTCCGTCGCGCAGCCGGGCCACGACACGGGCGGCGAGCATCCGCAGCGCGGTCCGGACATCCTCGACGACGACGGTGGGCAGCGGCGTGGGCCGGGAGCCGAGCACGGCCACCGCACCGGCCGCCCCGGCCCGTTCCGCGTAGTCATGGCCGTCGGCATGCTCGCCGGCGAAAGCCACGAAGAGGCCGCCCGGCTCAGCCTGCCGGCTGTCGAGCACGGCCGGCGCGGTCACGGTCACGGAGCTGTCGCCCGCGACCTTTCCGTCCACGATTTCGGCGATCTCGTCGAGGCTGAGCTGGATCACGCGGGCTCCCCGGACATCACAACTGGTGTTTTGTCAGTCATGCCTCCAGCCAAGGGGGTGGGGCGTATCGCGTGTGTATCGAAAACCAAATACGTTCCGGCAACAGCACGACGCCTTGACTGGAAGCATGACCCACAGCGAGAAGACCCGTGTCACCATCTACGGGTGCGGTCCGGACGAAGCCGATCAGTTCCGCGAGCTGGCGTCCGGCTTCGGTGTGCTGCCGGTCATCACCGACGCCGCGGTGTCCGAAGCCAATAGTGAACTGGCCTCCGGCAGCCGGTGCATCAGCATCAGCCACAAGGCTCCTGTCACCCACGCCACGCTGCGTGCGCTCCGGGTGGCCGGCGTGCGCTACATCTCCACGCGGAGCATCGGGTACAACCACATCGACGTGGAATACGCGGGAAGCATCGGCATCGTTGTCGAAAACGTCTCCTACTCGCCGGACAGCGTGGCCGACTACACGCTGATGCTCATTCTGATGGCGGTAAGGGGTGCAAAATCCATCGTCCGCCGCACCGATATGCACGACTACCGGCTGAGCGATGTGCGCGGTAGGGAACTGCGTGATCTGACTGTCGGAGTGGTCGGAACGGGGCGTATCGGCGCGGCGGTCCTGGACCGGTTGCGGGGTTTCGGCTGCCGCATTCTGGCCCATGACACCCGCATCGTGGACCGCCCCGGCGCCGCCGTCGAGTACGTTTCACTCGATGAATTGCTGCGGCAGAGCGACCTGGTCACGCTGCATGCGCCGCTCACTGCGGCCACACACCATCTGCTGAACCGGCAGCGCCTGGCGCAGATGCAGGACGGCGCGCTGATCATCAACACCGGACGTGGCGGGCTCATCGACACCGAAGCCCTGGTGCACGAACTGGAGAGCGGCAGGCTGGGCGGCGCAGCGCTGGATGTCGTCGAAGGCGAGGAAGGAGTCTTCTACGCCGACTGCCGCAACAAACCCATAGAGAGCAAAGCACTGCTGCGCCTGCAGGAGCTGCCGAATGCACTCATCACCCCGCACACCGCCTACTTCACGGATCGTGCCCTGCGCGACACCGTGGAGAACTCTTTCATCAACTGCCTGACATTCGAAAGCGGGAATCAGCATGGGTAGGCTGAAGATCGGCATCATATTCGGGGGGCGTTCCGAGGAGCACCCCGTCTCCGTCAAATCCGCGCGGGAGGTGGCCCGGAACCTGGATCTCGAGAAGTACGAACCCTTCTATATCGGGATCACGAGGAGCGGTGCCTGGAAGCTCTGCGATGGGCCCGACGCGGAGTGGGAGAACGGCAACGGCCGCCCGGTCGTGCTGTCGCCGGACAGCGGGGTGCACGGACTGCTCATTCTGGAGCAGGGGGGCTGCAGCACGGTCCGTTTGGACGTCGTACTGCCCGTGCTGCACGGCACACTCGGCGAGGACGGCGCCATGCAGGGTCTGCTGGAGCTCTCGGGCATCCCCTATATCGGCTGCGACGTGCAGAGTTCCGCCCTGTGCATGGACAAATCCCTTGCCTATGCCGTCGCCAGAAGCGCAGGAATCGCCACGCCGAATTTCTGGACCGTCACGGCGGACGAGACCGTCGATCCCGCCCGGCTCACCTTTCCGGTCTTCGTGAAGCCGGCCCGATCGGGATCGTCCTTCGGCGTCACCAAGGTCTCCGCGGCAGAGGAACTTCCGAGTGCGGTGGAAACGGCACGGCAGTACGACTCGAAGGTGCTGATCGAAGAGGCTGTCCCCGGCAGCGAGATCGGCTGCGCCGTCCTGGGGAACGAGTCGGAGCTCTTCGTGGGCGAGCTGGACCGGATCGCACTCTCGCGGGGATTCTTCAGGATCCATCAGGAGAACTCCCCGGAGACCGGTTCCGAGAACTCCATAGCAATCGTCCCCGCCGATATCCCCGAGGAGTCACGGCTGATCGTCCAGGAGACGGCCAAGGCCGTGTACCGCGCCTTGGGGTGCCGCGGTCTCTCGCGGGTGGACATGTTCCTCAAGGAGGACGGAGAAGTAGTCCTCAACGAGGTCAACACCTTCCCCGGAATGACCTCGTACAGCCGTTATCCGCGGATGATGGCGGCCGCGGGCCTGTCGCTCTCCGAAGTGATCGACCGAACCGTCTCCCTCGCTCTGACAGGGAAGACGCGATGAAGGACGGCTTCGTCTTCGCGGACGACCTGGTGCCCGGAATACGGTGGGATGCCAAGTACGCCACGTGGGATAACTTCACCGGCAAACCGGTGGACGGATACCTGGCCAATCGAATCGTCGGTACGAGGGCTCTGTGCGCGGCCCTGGGGCGGGCGCGGGATCAGGCCGTATCACTGGGGTTCGGCCTGCTGCTCTGGGACGGCTATCGCCCGCAGCGCGCCGTCGACTGCTTCCTGCGCTGGTCGCAGCAGCCGGAGGACGGCCGGACCAAGTCGCGGCACTATCCCAATATCGACAGGGCCGAGATGTTCGAGCGGGGATATGTGGCCGCCAAGTCGGGACACAGCCGGGGCAGTACCGTCGACCTCACGCTTTATGACCTGGCCACGGATGAACTCGTTCCCATGGGTGGCGACCACGACCTGATGGATCCCGTCTCGCACCATGGCGCCCAAGGGATCACACCTGCCGAGGCACTGAACCGTCAGAACCTGCGGTCCATCATGGAGACCTGCGGTTTCAGTGCGTACGAGTGCGAGTGGTGGCATTACACGCTCGACAACGAACCCTATCCGGACACCTACTTCGACTTCCCCATCACATAGGTGCACGAGGTCGCCGACCGCTCCCTGCCTGGAACACCTCTGACAGGGCCGCCTGCCCGGAAGGCAGGCGGCCCTGTTGGGATGATCCGGCCCGACGCCGGCTGGGCGCCGGCCTCGCGTCAGACGCTGTGGTCCACGTTCTCCCTGGGAACCGGAGCCGGTCTGAGTCCCTCGTGGAATCCGAGGCGTTGCAGCAGTGGTCCCGTTATAAACGTGGTGGCCAATGCCATGACGACCATGGCGCTGAACATGCGGCTGTCCAGCATGCCGAGCCCGAGGCCCACGTTCAGGATGATCAGTTCCGTGAGCCCGCGGGCGTTGAGCAGGACGCCGAGCGTCATCGCCTCGGCCTTCGTGGCGCCGGTCAGGCTTGCGGAAGCGGCAGCGCCGACGAACTTCCCCGTACAAGCAACCAGCACGGCGGCGACGGTCATGATCAGACCGCGGCCGGCGAGCCCGCCGATGTCCACCGACAGGCCGGTCACGGTGAAGAAGACCGGCAGCAGGAAGAGACTGGTCTGCTCGATGCGCTCGACGACCTGAGGGGCCTGCGCCTGGAGGCGGCGGCGGGGTATCGCGGCACCGAAGGCGAAGGCACCGAAGACGGGGTGCAGGCCGATCTGGTTGGTCGCCCAGGCGGACACCAGCAGTCCGGTGACGAGGACGGCATGGATGAGAGAGCTGCCGACCGCCCGCGGCCGCTCCGGAGCCAGCAGCCAACGCAGCCCCGGTCGCACGGCGTAGAGGAGAACGACCAGGAACAGAGCCGACTCCAGCACCATCCGTGCCAGCGGCCACGCACCGCTTGCGGTGGCGATGACCACGACCACGGCCAGTACGCACCAGGCGAGGAAGTCCTGGACGGCGGCACAGGCGAGCGCCATGGCACCGATGCGGCTGCGCTGCATGCCGTACTCCGCGATGATCCGGGAGAGCACCGGGAACGCGGTGATCGACATCGCCGCCCCGAGGAAGATCGCCGGGGCGAGCATGCCATGGGTGCCGAGCTGCGACTTGTCGTACCAGGGAAACAGGAGAACGGCGAGCCCGGTCCCCAGCGCCAACGGCAGCGCCATGGAACCGAGTGAGACCGAGATGACCCGGCGGCCGTTTCCCCGGAGCCGGGCGAAGTCCAGTTCGTAGCCGATGCCGAACATGAACAGGACGAGTCCGAGCTGCGAGAGCGCCTGCAGGATCGGCCGTGCGTCCGCCGGGAACAACGTTTTGACGGGGTCGCCCGGGAGGAGGCCCAACAGGCTCGGTCCCAGGGCGACACCGGCGATGATCTCCCCCATGACCGCAGGTTGCCGGATGAGCTTGGCGAGCCGGGCGAAGACGAATGCCACGGCGAAGATCACTGCGAGGCCCGCAAGCACTTCTCCGGTTATGGCATCGCTACTGGAGCGGGCAATTGAAGAGTACTCCAAGGTGATCAGCTCTCTCCCTTTTCCGTCCGGCTACGACCACTGCCATTCGGCCCGGTCGAGCAGGTGGCCGGATTTGACTCCCTTGCGCGAGCACCATTCCTGGAACTCGGCGATCTGCTGGAGCTGATAGGAGTCCTCGTTGTAGCTGGTGGCCATGACGTGGCCGAGCCAGCTCTCCTCACCCATGGCGTAGATGTAAACCTCTTCGGCCCCCAGCTCGGTGACGATCGCGCTCGCCTGCTCCGCGTTGGAGCCGGACAGTCTGCGGGTGTCGCCCATCTTCTTCGGGATCGGCTGGGTGAACAGGGGCTGGTACTTCCAACTCATCGGCGCACCGTCGCACTCCATGCCGAGGAACGCGATGTCGACCCGTCCGAGATGCCGGCGGACGTAGCGGTAGAGGACCGGATCGAGGCCGGAGGAGTCCGCTCCCACGTAGACGGACTTCCCGCCGAGACGTATCCAGTAGGTCGACTTGGCGCGAATGTCGAGATCAGCGTGCTCCCCGAAGAACGGAGTGGCGACGATCTTCCCGTCGGGGAAGGGCACCTCGTCGAAGTCGTCCACCTCGATGACGGGGAACCCGAGGCATTTCAGGAAGAGCGCCAGCGACGGGTCGAACAGATTGCCGCGCGAGCTCCTCGGCACGACGAATGTGCCGACCCGGCCACGGAGCTGGAGCAGGGTCTCGGACACGAGATGGTCGGAATGCCCGTGGGTGATGAGGACGTAGTCGATGTGGTCGGGCAGGTCGTCATAGGTGTACCGGCCGGTCGCGCTGGTGTCGGCGCTGATGAACGGGTCCGTGAGGATCGACACTTCGGGCGTCTGCAGGAGGAGGCAGGCATGCCCCCAGTAACGGATCCGGGCTCCGCCCGTGACATGGCGGTCGGCGGCCAGCCCCGGCTCCGCGACCAGCAGGCGGGACAGCTGGGTGGCTTCCGCGTCGCCGAGCTCCAGCGCCTCGCGGAGCGCGGCCAGGGTGGTGGGCCGCACCCTGGAACGGAACAGCTCCGCGATGCCAGGGTGCCGGAAGGGGATGTCCAACTCCAGCACGTCGGGCGAGGGCAGCCGTGGGGTGCTCATCACGAACGGCCGCTCGATGCCTGTCTCCACCGAGAGTTGGACCGACTGGCGGTCCTCGGTGTAGGCCTTGCTCCGGTAGACCAGCGGCTCCAGGAAGTGCAGCGATGCCTGGTTGCCGGTGTCATAGGTGACTTCCACCAGGCCCGCCAGTTCGGGGGGCAGCTTCGGGTAGAGCGGCCTGAGGTCGTAGCCGGTCGCCTCCTCCCGAACGGTCTTCTCGGCCTCCGCGATCGCCTCGGCGAACCGGATCATGTCCGCGCGGTCGCGCCGGATGGCCGCCAGCAGCGCCTCGACCTCGCCCTTCCGCTTCTCCTCGACACCGACGAAGAATCCGCCGCGGAACTTCGGATCGCGGCTGCCTGAGAAGTGCCAGTCCGGGGTCTGCAGATAGGACTCCAGCATCGGAATCTGCCGGAAGGCCAGGTTCATGCTGGCCGTTACCGGAGCCGTCGTGTACAGCTGGGCGTAGAACCGATCGACCAGTGGCTCGATGATGGTGCTGGACCGGAGAAAGAGCCGTTCCTCAGTCACTTCTGCTCCTTACGATCGAGTGATTACCGGGCTGCGCCGGGCAGCCACTTCAATCCGTCGGGCGAGACCGCCAGCCCACCCGGGAACACCGGTTCCGCTGCCGCGAGCGCCGCCTCGCCGGACGACACTCCGGCGGCCAGATCCACGAACGACTCCGGTTCCGGGTGCTCGTCGCCGGCCATCGTGTGGAACGCCGTGAGCAGTTCGGAGAACGCCCCGAACTCGCGACGGTACCGCGCCTCGAACTCCGTCAGGGCGGTCCTCTCATCCAGATCGCCCGCGAGGACGCTGTTGATCGAACGGGCGGCCAGCAGGGCGCTGTAGGTCGCGAGATGGACGCCGCTGGAGAACAGCGGGTCGAGGGAACACGCGGCGTCGCCCACCAGGATCATCCCCGGGCGCCAGAACGTCGTCTGGTGGTAGGCGTAGTCCTCGCTGATCCGCAGCTTCCCGTATTTGCCGGCCGTCACCCGCATCCCCTCCGAAAGCAGATCCGAGATGGTCGGGCATTCGGCGATCAGTGCCTTGAACGCCTCCTCCCGGTCGTCCTGGAGCTTCTCGGCCCTCTCCCCGCGCACCACCGCGCCCACGCTGGTCAGCCCGCCGAACAGCGGGATGTACCAGAACCAGCCGCCGTCGAAGGTCACACTCAGGCCGTCGCCCGCATGCGGTTCCGGCAGCCGCTTGCAGCCGTTCCCGAAGTAGCCGGACAGCGCCAGGCCGCGGAAGGACTCCGCATGGTCGCGGGTGCCGCCGACGCTGGAGAACAGCGGGCTCTCCTGGCCTGTCGCGTCGATCACGAAACGCGCGCCGACCTCGTGCTCACCGCCGTCGGAGTCGGTGTACCGCAGGCCGGTGACCCGGTCGCCCTCCTCGACGACCGCGGTGACCGAGCACCCTTCACGGACCACCACGCCCTTGCGCTTGGCGTTGTTCAGCAGGATCTCGTCGAACCGCGTCCGATCCGCCTGGTAGGCGAAAGACGTCGGGCCGGTCAGTCTCGGTGACGCCTCGAAGGAGAAGGCCCACGGCTCCGGCCGGCCGCCCCACTGGAACGTCGCACCCCGCTTCACCGGGAAATCCGTCTCCGCCAGTTCGTCTGTGACGCCGAGCAGCCGGCACACCCCGTGCACGGTGGATGGAAGCAGCGACTCACCGACCCGGTAGCGCGGAAAGACCTCTTTCTCCACCAGGAGCACCCGGTGGCCCTGCATGGCCACCAAGGAGGCCGCGGTCGAACCCGCCGGCCCACCCCCCGCCACCACCACGTCGAACGCTTCTGCCGACATCTCTCACCATCTCTCGATCGATCGTTGATCCGTCGTGGCGCCCGCTACCAGGTGACCGGCAGGCGATCCGGGCTGTCGATGAACGCGCTGCGGAACTTCACGTCCCCCGCGGGTACGGCCAGGCCCAGTCCGGGGAACCGTCGCCACAGGGACTGATAGGCGATACGGAGCACCGCCCTCGCCACTGCGGCGCCCATGCAGTGGTGGATGCCGTGCCCGAATCCGACATGCGGGAGCGGTTCACGGTTCGCGTCGAGGAGATGGGGATCCGGCGTCAACCCCGTGTCGCGGTTGGCCATGAGAATCGAACAGAGGACATACTCCCCCGCCTTGATCAGCTGCCCGTCCACGACGACATCCCTGATGGCCATGCGCGGAGTCGGCTGCTGCACGGCCGAGAGGAAGCGCAGCAGTTCGTTCACCAGGCGGTCGGCCTCCTTGCGGGAAGCGAAGAGCAACTGTCTCTGGTCGGGGTGTTCGAGCAGCGCGAGGACCCCGAAGCCGATCATCCCGGCGACGCTCTCGACACCGCCGAGGACCAGCGCCGTGCAGACGCCCCTCAACTCCTCGTCGGTGATCCGCTCGCCGTGCTCACGCACGAGCATGCCGAGGAACCCCTCGTCGGGCTCCTTCCGCTGCCGGGTGATGAGCGTCTTCAGGTACCGGTTGAACGCCGCGCTGTCCGCTGCCCGGGCCCGGTATCCGCGGCTGAGGTCGACATTCTGCCTGACGCGGCGGATGAACTCGCTCCGGTCGTCGCGCGGGACCCCGAGCAACTCGCACAGGGTCTCGCCGCCGACCGGGTCGGCGAACAGCACCTGGAGATCCGCAGGTGCTCCCGCGACCTCCATCGCATCGAGGTGCTCTTCAACGATGCCCTCGATCGCCGGCTCCAGCCTGCGGATCCGTCGGACCGTGAACTCCGGCGTCAGCATCCGCCGCAGACGCGTGTGTTCGGGGGGATCGTAGATCGAGATCTGTCCCGCCAGCTCCGGCGGGACCGGAACCCCTTCGCCGCTGAGCGGCTGCGCCTCGGTCAGTCGGAGCCGCGTCGTGAAGTTCTCATGGTCGCCGAGTATCTTCCGCACCACGTCGTAGCCCATGGCCTGCCAGACGTAGTCCGTGCTCATCTGGTCGGACGCGTTCCCCTCGATCCGGATCAGCGGGCCGTGCGCCCTGAGGGCGAACATGTCCTCGTGCGGATCGCAGAGCGTCCTTCTCATGTAGTTCGCCGTCGGTCGCACGAGCGGCGCGGCCTCGTCGACCTCACCCACGGTAGGGCAGCCATTTCATCCCGTCGGGCGAGGACACCAGCCCGCCCGGGAAAACCGGCTCCTCGGGCGCGGCGTCCTCGCCGAGAACCGCTCTCATCTGGACCTGGCCGCCCTCCTGCATCACCTGCTTGACCACGTGCGACTTGAACAACGGCACCATGTCCCCGTCATCAGCGGCGGCCATCCGGTCGACGGCCCCGGCGAACTCGGCGCTGTGCTCGGCGATCCTGGACGCCACGAGCGCCGGCTCGCCGGACGACACCCCGCCGATCAGTTCCACGAACGACTCCAACTCCGTGTGCTCATTGTTCGTGACCTTCTTGGCGTGCCAGAAATACGATTCCTCGTTCTCGTTCATCTGGTAGAACGCCACGAGGAACTCGTAGAACACCCCGTATTCCCGTCGGTACCGGGCCTCGAACTCGTTCAGGGAGGTCTTCTCATCCAGGTCGCCCGCGAGAATGCTGTTGATGGAACGGGCGGCAAGCAGTGCGCTGTAGGTTGCCAGGTGCACGCCGGAGGAGAATACCGGGTCGACGAAGCACGCGGCGTCGCCCACGAGAATCATCCCCGGGCGCCAGAACGTCGTCTGGTGGTAGGAGTAGTCCTTCCGCACCCGCAGTTCCCCGTAATCCCCGGTCGTCACCCGACGTGCGTCCGACAGGTATTCCGTGATCAGCGGGCATTCGGCGATCAGGGCCTTGTATGCCTCTTCCCGGCCTCCCTGGATCTTCTCGGCCATCTCCCTGCGGACCACCACGCCCACACTGGTGAGCGTATCGCTCAGCGGAATGTACCAGAACCAGCCGCTGTTGAAGGCGACACTCAGAATATTTCCCGAATTGGGCTGCGGGAGCCGTTTGCCGTTCTCGAAGTAGCCGAACAGGGCCAGACTGCGGAAGAACTCCGAATAGTCGCGGGTGCCGCCGACACTGGAGTGCAGCCGGCTCTTGTTGCCCGACGCGTCGATCACGAAACGTGCGCTGACGTTGTGCTCGCCGCCGTCGGAGTCGGTGTACCGCAGGCCGGTGACCCGGTCGCCCTCCTCGACGACTTCGGTGACCGAGCATCCCTCGCGGACCGTCACGCCCTTGCGCTTGGCGTTGTTCAGCAGGATCTCGTCGAATCGCGCGCGCTCCACCTGATAGGCGAACGAGGTCGGCCCTGTTATCCGCGGGGACACCGCGAAGGAGAAAGTCCACGGTTCCGGCCTCGCACCCCATCGGAATGTACCGCCACGCTTCACCGGGAATTGTGCCGCCGCGAGTTCCTCGGTGACGCCGAGCATCCGGCACACCCCGTGAACGGTGGACGGAAGCAACGACTCGCCGATCTGGTACCGCGGGAACACCTCTTTCTCCAGCAGTAGTACCCGGTGGCCCTGCATGGCGACCAGGGAGGCCACGGTCGAACCCGCAGGCCCGCCTCCCGCCACCACCACGTCGAACGTTTCCTCCGACATATCCCACCATCCCTCGATCGAGTCTTTTGCGATTGTGCAGCGCAATGGATCGCCGCTCAAGCCGTCCGTTTGGTCACCACGCGACCAGCAGACTGCTGATTCCGTACGCGGGGGTGCTCAGCCGGAACTCGGTCGCCCCGGCGGGATCCGCCAGCCGCAGCCCTGGAAAGCGCTGCCATAGCGCGGTATAGGCGGTGCGCAGTTCGAGGCGGGCGAGAGCGGCTCCCAGACAATGGTGGACACCGTGCCCGAACGCGACATGGGGGACGGGTTCCCGGGTGACGTCGAGACGATCCACGTCCGGCAGCAGAGCGGGGTCGCGGTTGGCCGCCGGGAGGGAACAGAGGACCGTCTCCCCCGCCCTGATCACCTGGTCGCCGACGGTGATGTCCTCGACGGCGGTCCGGGGTGTCGGAGCGTAGGGGACCGTCAGGTACCGGATCAGCTCGTCGACCGCCCGGTCCGCCGACTGGACGTCGCCCCGCAGCGCGGCGATCTGCTCGGGATTCCGCAGCAGCGCCAGCACGCCCAGGCCGATCATGCCGGAGATGTTGTCGTCCCCGGCCAGCATCATCTGCACGCAGACGCCCCTCAGCTCCTCATCGGTGACCGCGTTGCCGTGTTCGGCGACGACCATGCCGATGAGTCCTTCGCCGGGGTCCTTCCGTTCCCTGGCGACCATGGTCACCAGGTAGCGGGAGAACGCCTCGCCGGCGGCCGCCCGCCTGCGACCGCTGAGCGAAGCGTCGAGATGCCGGTGGCAGAGCTGGAGGAACATGGCGCGGTCGTCTCGCGGTACCCCGAGCAGCTCGCACAGCACGGGGCCGGGCACCTGGTCGGCGAACACCTCGATCAGGTCCGCGGGGGACCCCTCCCGCTCCATCGCGTCGAGGCGTTCCGTCACGATCTGTTCGATGTACGGGGCCATCCTCCGTATCCGGCGATGGGTGAACCCCGGGGCCAGCAGGCGCCGTAGCCGGGTGTGCTCCGGCGGGTCGTAGTCCATCAGGTTGCCGACCAGCTCACGCGGCCGGAAGACGCCCTTTCCGCCGATCTCGTCGTTCCGGTCGAAGCGGCGGCGCGTGCTGAACCGGGTGTGATCGCCGAGAACCTGCCGGACGACCGCGTGCCCTGTGGCCAGCCAGGTCCTTTCGACCCCCGCTCCGGATCCGATCGTGATCCGCGTCAGCGGTCCGGCGGCGCGCAGTTCGTCGGCCGGGTCGAAGCCCTGCCGAAGCGTGTGGACCGGAGGCCGGTCGTCACCACTCAAGGGGAAGCTCCTCCACAGCGAAGGGGGCGGGACGGCCCGGCTTGAACCGCAGGTCCTCCTCGGGGACGGCGAGCCGCAGCGACGGGAACCGGCGGAACACCGCCGGCAGGGCCACCCGTAGCTGGAGCCTGGCCAGCGGTGCCCCGAGACAGTGGTGGATGCCGTATCCGAACGCCATGTGCTTCGGGTTCTCGCGGGCGATGTCGAAGCGGTCGCCCTGCGGACGGTTGACCGCCAGCAGGGAGCAGGTCACGACGTCTCCGGCCCGGATGTCGCGTCCGCCGACGTGCACGTCCGCGAGAGCGACCCGGGGGGCCGGGGCCTCGACGATCGAGGCATGCCGCAGCAGCTCCTCGGTCGCGCCGTCCACGAGCTCGGGACGTTCGCGAAGCAGCGCCATCTGGTCGGGATGGGACACGAACAGGAGCACCGCGATCGCCAGCTGGGCAGCCATCTGCTCAGCTGCCATGATCAGGTTCCCCTCGGCGAGCCCCGCCAGTTCCTCGTCGCTGACCTCCGCCCCGTACTCGCGCACGATGACGCCGAGCATCCCCTCGCCGGGATCGCGGCGCTTGCGGGCCGCGAGCTTCTGGGTGTAGTTGACGACGCCCATCCCCGAAGAGGTCCGCTGCCGGGGGAGCCTGCTCTCCCTGCTGTCCCGGATCATTCGCGACAGCTCGGCCCGGTCGTCCCGGGGGACGTCCAGGAACTCGCAGGCGATGAGCGCCGGGATGGGCCAGGCCGCGTATCTGACGAAGTCGACCGGCGACCCCACGTCCTCCAGATCGTCCAGGCACTCCTCGACGATCTCCTCGATGCGGGGCCGCAGCCGTTCCATCCGCCGGACGGAGTAGGCCGGGGCCACGGTCCTGCGCAACCGGGTGTGGTCCGGCGGGTCGTACGCCTGGAGGATTCCCGGCAGCAGGGCCCGGTCGGCCTCGTCGTCGACCGGCCGCATGGAGCTGAACCGCTCGGGATCGGCGAGGATCTGCCGGACCTCGTCGTACCCGGTGGCCAGCCACTGCTTACGGCCGTCCATCCCGGGCTCGGTGTCGTACTCGTGCAACGACCCCTCGTCCAGCAGGTCGTGGAACTCCGGCACAGGATCGAGCCGGTGCCGCTGATGCGGTAGGGGCAGTGCCATCGGTCCTCCTGTGTCCGGTGCTACCAGTCGAGCGGCAGGGCTTCCACATCGAACGGCGGCGGCCCCAAGGTGATCGGGCGGTCCGGCTCGGCCAGCCGCAGGGTGGGAAAGCGGTGCGCCAGCGCCGGTATCGCGACCCGGAACATCAGCTCGGCCATGGCTCTGCCGAGGCAGTGGTGGATGCCGTGCCCGAACGCCAGATGGTCCGGCCTGTCCCGGGTGATGTCGAACCCGTCGTCCGCACGCGGGTAGTTCCGGCGGTTGGCTGCCAGCAGAGAGCAGGTGACGGTGTCGCCGGCCTTGACGAGGCGGTCCCCGATCCGCACGTCCTGCGTCGCGACGCGCGGATGGGTCTTCTCGTCGGTCGTGAGGTACCGCATCGTCTCGTCCAGCCATTCCGGTACGGTGTCGGGCTTCTCCCGGAGCAGAGCGAACTGCGCGGGCTCTTCGACCGTCAGCCACGCGCCGGCCGCAAGGAGACGGGCCACCTGGTCGGCGCCCGCGCCCATGACGAACGCGGCCACCCCCGTCAGCTCGGCGTCCGTGATGGCGTCGCCGTGTTCGCGCGCCACGATGCCGAACAGGTCGTCGCCGGACTCGCGGCGCGACCGGGCGACATGCTGCTTCATGTACGTCATGAACTTGTTCCCCGCCGCGGTGCGCCGCCTGTCCGACCGGTCGGTCCGGCTGGCGAGGAGGATCCGTGACAGATCCGCCTGGTCGTCACGGGGAATGCCGAGGAAGTCGCAGGTCGCCGGAGTCGCCACGGCCCATCCGAAGTGCGGGACGAAGTCCACCGGGCCGCCGAGTGCCTCGATGGCGTCCAGGCTGTCCTGGACGATCTGCTCGACCCGCGGCTGGAAGTTCCGCATTCGGCGGGCGGAGAACGCGGGAACCACCATCCGCCGGAGCCGCGTGTGCTCCGGCGGGTCGTACTGGGTGAGGAAGCCGGGCCAGGTGAAGCCGGCCGCGGTCCCGCCGTAGAGCAGGCGCGCGCTGAACTTGTCCGAGCCGAGAACCTGCCGGACCTCCTCGATCCCGGTGGCGAGCCACGCGGTCCGCCCCTCGGCGGAGTCCTCGGTTCCCAGGACGGTCAGGTTGCCCTCGCTCATCAGGGAGTGGAGCTCGGGCACCGGATCGAACCGGTTCCTCCGGTGTAACTGCGCTGCCCGGACGACGTTGATCTCCTCGAACATGCTGCGGGTCCTTTCGGCTCATCCGGCCGGCGTTCGCGGAATGACGGTCTCTGGGCGGTCGGACGGGCGTCGAGCCCGTCCAACCGCCCGAATTGAGCAGCTGGACACTCTCAGCCGCCGATCTCCGCGATCAGGCTCTTCGGCCGGAGGTCGGTCCAGTTCTCCTCCACGTAGGCGAGGCAGTCCTGGCGGGCGGCCGCGCCGTGCACCGGGGTCCAGCCGTCCGGCACTTCAGCGAAGGCGGGCCAGAGGGAGTGCTGGCCCTCGTCGTTGACGAGCACGAAGAAGGAGCCGTCCTCGTTGTCAAAGGGGTTGGTCATGGTGTTCCTTTCCTGCTACGGCCGTGGCCGGAGCTTCTCGGCGACGACGGCCCCGATCTGGGCCAGCGACGCGGGCTGCAACATCTCGTTGTGGTCGACGGGGATCTCGTGGGGCTCCACGGTTCCGCTGGTCAGAGGCCGCCAGCTGGCGATCGCCCAATCGACGGGCATGTGCGGGGGGCGGTCCTTCGCAGCGATGAACAGCAGGATGTCGCCGGCGAAGCTCGGGGCGTCGTGCCTGGGCCCGACCTCGGCGAGGTTCCGCATCACCTCTTCCAGGCGGGCCCGGGCTCCGTCCCCCCTGGCCAGTCCGGCGGCGAGCTCCATCTGCTGTTCCTTCAGCTTGTCCACGGCCTCCTGGGCCTGCCCGTCGCCGCGTGCCTTCTTCCCCATGTAGGTGGGGTAGGCGTCGAGCAGGGCGAGCATGCCGACCCGCTCGCCCTCGGCCTCGAACAGCGCGGCCATCGCCTGCGCGATCCGCCCGCCGAGGGACCAGCCGAGGAGGTGGTAGGGCCCGGTCGACTGTACGGTGCGGATCTGCGCGACGTAGTCGGCCGCCATCTCCTCGACGCCGCCGGGCAGGGCTTCGGTGCGGGCCAGGCCGCGCGCCTGGATTCCGTAGACCGGCTGGTTCGACGGGAGCTCCCGCAGCAGCGGCCCGTAGTTCCAGCTCAGGCCGCCGCTCGCGTGGACGCAGAACAGCGGCGGACGGTCGCCGCCGGGGCGCAGCGGCAGCAGGACCTCGAAGTCGCCCGTGGCGGTCTTCGCCGCGACGCTGGATCGCCGCCGCTCGCCCAGGACGGTCAGGGTTCCGGCAGCGGACCAGCGGGCGAGCAGGCCGGTGCGCAGCATCCGCCGCCCCTCGGCCCCGAACGGGCAGGCCAGGCTCTGGTCGGCCGGGCGCGCGTCGACCGCGGGACCGGTGACGTAGAGACCGCCGACGGCTCCGGGCGCGACGGGGAGCAGCCGATCGTCGAGCACCAGCGCGCCGAGCGGGCCGTCCTGGACCAGGTCGGCGACTGCCGGGGGCACGGACCCGGTCCACACGGCCGGGGCCTCGGCCGGACGCTCGCGCTCGGCGTCGTCCAGCAGGATGTCCAGGTCACTGACGCGCCGGTGGGGGTCCTCCGCCACTTGTTCCAGGACGCGAACCAGCCGTCGGGCCAGCGTTTCGACCGTGGCCCCGTCGAACAGGTCGACGGCGTAGCGGAGCTCTCCGTCGATGCCGTCGCCGCGGTCGTCCTCGTCGCGGTGCTCGGTGAGCCTGAAGGCCAGGTCCAGCTCGATGGCCTCGGGCCGGCCGGGTTCGACGCTGGTGCGCAGGGCCGGCAGTTCCGTCGCGTCCCACGCGCCGGTGTCCTCCTCGGCCACCTCCAGGGACACCTGGAACACGGGGTGGCGGGAGAGCGAGGCGGGCAGGTCCAGCAGATCGACGATTCGCTCGAAGGGGATGTCCAGGTGCTGGCGGGTGTCCCGGACGGTCTCCTGCACCCGGGCGACGGTCTCCAGGAAGGTCGGGTCGCCCGGGACGGCGGTGCGCAGCGGGAGCGGCCGGGCGAACGGCCCGACCATCGGCTCCAGGTCGATCAGGTCCTCGTCCCGCGGCAGCACCGTGCCGATCACGAGGTCGTCGCCCGCGCCCAGTCGGGTCAGCAGCATGGCGAGCGCGGCATGCACCAGCTGGTGAGCGTCCGCGCCCGTCGAGTCCAGGGCCGCCAGCAGCCGGGCGTGCGGGGCACCGTCCAGCCGCAGCGCGACCGTGCCGGCCTGCCGCGACGGGATGGCCGGGCGCGGACGGTCGAAGGGAAGGACCGTTTCCCCGTCGATGCCGGCGAGGTGGTCCCGCCAGAAGGACGTCTGGTCGTCGATCAGGCTTCCCTGCTCGCGCTCGCCCTCCAGCAGCCGTTGCTCCCAGATGGCGTAGTCGGCGAACTGCAGGGTCAGTGGCGCGCGCTCCGGGACCCGGCCCGCGCGCCGCGCGCCGTAGGCGGCCGCCAGGTCGCGGAAGTACACGTCCAGCGAGTCGTCGTCGGCGGCGATCCGGTGCACCGTCAGCGCCAGCACGTGCTCCCGCTCCGCGACCGCGAAGAGGTCGCAGCGCCACGGCATCTCACGGGTGAGGTCGAAGGGCCGTGCCCGTTCGGCGAGAAGCCCGGGGAGGTCCTCCTCGGCGGCCGGAACCGGCGTCAGCTGAACCGCCGCGGAGTCGTGGACGTGCTGGTGGACGGTCGTGGCCTGGCCGGGGAAGGTCGTCCGGAGGATCTCGTGCCGGGACGCGACGTCACCGAGCGCCGCCTCCAGCGCGGGCACGTCCAGCTGGCCGCGCACGCGCAGCGCGACCGAGGCGTGCATGCCCGCGGTCGTCTCTCCGGGACGGGCCAGCAGCCAGGCGCGGAGCTGCCGGGCGGTGAGAGGCACCCGCTCCGGCCGGGTGGCGGCCTCCAGCGCGGGACGTGACTTCGCCGCCAACGCCCTGGCGATGCCCGCGGGGGTGGGCGAGGAGAACAGCTGCCGGATGGGCAGGTCCGCGCCGATCTCCTCGCGGATCCGCGCGATGAGCCGCATGGCCAGCGCCGAGCTGCCGCCCAGGTCGTGGAAGGCGTCGTCGACGCCCACCCGCTCGACACCGAGGATCTCGGC
The DNA here is from genome assembly GCF_053598235.1 of Kitasatospora sp. NPDC001159. Classification (NCBI taxonomy): domain Bacteria; kingdom Bacillati; phylum Actinomycetota; class Actinomycetes; order Kitasatosporales; family Streptomycetaceae; genus Kitasatospora; species Kitasatospora sp. NPDC001159. The sequence continues at coordinate 63,643 of NZ_JBSFJV010000016.1, read as the reverse complement.
GAACAGCGCGCAGAGCACTTTCTCGGTCTCGCTCTCGGGGGCCTTCTCCGACGTGCGTTCCGCGAGGTCGGGGGCGGGCAGGGCCCGGCGGTCCACCTTGCCGTTCGCAGTGATGGGCAGGCCCGGACGGACGACGACCGCCACGGGGACCATGTAGGAGGGCAGGACGAGGCCCATCCGCCGCCGCATCTCCTCCACGTCGGCCTCGCCTCCGTCGGTGACGACGTAGCCGACCAGACGCCGCTCGCCGGGCTGGTCCTCGCGCGCCACGACGACCGCCTCGGTCACGCCCGGCTGGGCCGCCAGCACGGCTTCCACCTCGGCCAGCTCCACCCGGAAGCCCCGGATCTTCACCTGGTCGTCGGCCCGCCCGACGAACACCACCTCTCCGTCGCGGTTCCAGCGCGCCAGGTCTCCCGTGCGGTACATGCGCTCACCGGCGAGGAACGGGCATGCGACGAACCGTTCAGCCGTCAGGTCCGGCCTGCCGAGGTACCCGCGGGCCAGGCCGGTGCCGGCGATGTACAGCTCGCCGGTGATCCCCGGCGCGACCGGCTGCAGGAAGGCGTCGAGGACGTAGACCTCGCGGTTCGCCATGGGGCGGCCGACCGGCAGTTCACGCCCGGTCCCGTCACCGGGCTCGATCGGCTTCCATGTCGCGCACAGGGTGGTCTCGGTCGGCCCGTAGGTGTTCCTCACCCGCAGACCGGGCTGAGCCCGCCGCAGGTTCTCCACCGCGAAGGCGGGAACGACGTCCCCGCCTGTGCCGACCTCGATCAGACCTGTGAAGCATTCCGGTGACGCCTCCGCCAGGGCGCGGAAGGTTCCGGCGGTGAGGTGGACGGCGGTCGCGCCCCGTTCGACGGCCCGGCGCACACCGCCAGCGTCCACCACTCCCGGCTCGGCGAGCAGGATCCGGCCGCCCGTGGCGAGCGGCACCCACATCTCGTAGAGCGAGGCGTCGAAGACATGCGTCGCGTGCATCAGCACGCCGTCCCCGGGACCGATCCGCCAGCCCGCGTCGCCCGCCAGGCCAGCCACTCCCCCATGGGCGACGGCCACGCCCTTCGGGACGCCCGTGGATCCGGAGGTGTACATCACATACGCCAGGTCGTCCGCGCCGACCCGGATCTCCGGAGCGGTGGCGGCCTGGCCGTCGACGGCCGCGCGGGTCTCCGGCGCGTCGAGGACGATCGCGTTCTCCGGCGCGACCGCCCTGGTGGCGATCGTGCACACGGTGGTCGGGACCCCGGAGTCGGCAAGGATGAGCGCGATCCGCTCAGCCGGGCTCCCCGCGTCGATCGGGACGAACGCGGCGCCCGCCTTCCAGATCGCCAGGAACGCGATCACCAGGTCGGCAGACCGTTCCATGGCCACCCCGACCAGGGCGCCACGCCGGACGCCGCAACCGGTGAGGTATCCGGCCAGCCGGTTCGACGCCTGATCGACCTCGGCGTAGGTCAGATCCCTGCCGCTGGCATCGGTGATCGCCACCGCATGGGGTGCGGCGTCCACCCGCCGCCCGAACAGCTCGACCACGGACGCTCCGGGCACCGGGCCCGCGGTCGCGTTCCAGTCGTCCACCACCACGGCGCGCTCGGCGACGCTCAGCAGGGTCAGCCGGCCGACCAGGACGTCGGGCTCGGCGACCAGCCGTTCCACCACCCGGACGAACGCGCCCAGGACAGATTCGGCGACCTCCCGGTCGAACAGACCCCGGTCATAGTTGAGAATGATCGGCATCCGCTCGCCCGGCCCGGTGACCAGGGTGAACGGGTAGTGCGAGGAGTCGCGTCCCTTCCGCACGGGGCGCATGTGCAGGCCGCCGTCCTCCGACTGGTCGAGTCCGGTGCGGGGAAAGTTCTCGTAGATGACGAGCGTGTCGAAGATCGCTCCGGGTCCGGCGGCGGCCTGCGCCTCCTGCAGGCCGAGATGCTGGTGGGCCATGAGCGCCGACTGGTTCCGCTGCAGATCGGCGAGCAGTTCGACGACCCGCCGCCCGCCGTCGAGCCGGACGCGCACCGGCAGGGTGCCGAGCAGCATGCCGACCATCGACTCCACGCCGGCCAGCTCGGCCGGCCGTCCCGAGACGGTCGCGCCGAACACCACGTCGGTGCGGCCTGCCAGCTGCGACAGCACGACGGCCCACACGCCCTGTACCACGGTGCTCAGCGTGAGGTCGTGGCCGCGGGCCAGCTGTGCCAGATCGTTCGTCAGCTCCGGGGGAAGCTCGGTCATCACCGTGTCGATGTCCGGTACTCGGCTCGGATCGGCCGGGACGACCGTGGTGGGGGCCTCCAGACCGGCGAGCTCCTTCCGCCAGGCGGCCCGGGCCGCCTCCTTGTCCTGGCGGCCCAGCCAGGAGAGATAGTCGCGGTAGGAGGCCGCGACCGGCAGCCCGGACGGGTCCCCGCCAGCCGAGTAGATCGCGGAGAGCTCGCGGTGAATGATCGGCATCGACCAGCCGTCGGCCAGCACGTGATGAAGGGTGTGTACGAGCCGGTGACTCACCGGGCCGAGCCGGATCAGGTGCAGCTTCATCAACGGGGCCGTCTCGAGACGGAAGCGCTCGGCGAGCTCTTCCTCCGCCAGCCGCCCCACCTCGCCGTCGGCCAGGTCGTCCGGGAGTCCGGAGAGGTCCGTCTCACGCCACGGGATCTTGACGCCCCGTAAGACGACCTGAACCATCTGCGCGCCGCTGACGTACCGGAAACAGACCCGCAGCGCGGCATGCCGGTCCAGAAGCGCCTGCCAGGACATCTTCAGACGCTCGGAGTCCAGCGGGCCTTCGATGCCATAGACGGACTGCACGGTGTAGGTATCCGGGCCATCCTTGTCGAGAGCGGTGTGGTAGAGCATTCCCTCCTGCAGTGGAGACAGGGGCCAGACGTCTTCCACGCCGGAGCGCGGCTTTGCACGAGTGTCGTCAACGGTCATGATCTGCTCCTTGTGGAGGTTATTCATCGGCCAGCCCGGCCTGGAGTTGGTCCATCTGGTCAGGCGAGAGAGCCACGAGCATGCCGTCATGGGACTCCGGCTCCTCGCTCTCGGCCGGGAGCTCCTTGGCGAGCACCGCCAGCCGTTCGGGCGTCTTCTCCTCGAACACTTGCCACGGGGTCAGTTCCAGCCCCTCGCGGCCGAGCCGAGCCGACAGCTGCATCGAGCTGATCGAGTCGCCGCCGAGCTCGAAGAAGCTGTCGTCGGCCCCGACCCGTTCCACCCCGAGGATCTCGGCGAACAGCGCGCACAGCAGCTCTTCGATGGCCGTACGCGGATCCCGTCCGGAGGAGTTCCCGGCGAAGTCGGGGGCCTGTAGCGCCCGGTGATCGACCTTTCCGTTCGGGGTCAGGGGCATCGCGTCCAGCGGTACGAACGCCACCGGCCTCATGTGCTCAGGCAGGCGTTCGGCCGCTGTCTCGCGGAGGGCGGCGATCAGCGCGTCGGCCGACTGCGCGGCCGCCGGGACGACGTACGCCACCAGCCGCTTCTCGCCGGGCCCGTCCTCACGAGCGACGATCACCACCTGGACGGCCCCCGGATGGTCCGCCAGCACAGCCTCGATCTCACCCGGCTCGATCCGGTAACCGCGCACCTTGACCTGCGCGTCGGCCCGGCCAACGAAGACCAGCTCTCCCTCGCGGGTCCAGCGGACCCGGTCGCCGGTGCGGTACATGCGGCCCCCGGAGGAGAACGGGTCGGCGATGAACCGTTCCGCGGTCAGGCCCGACCTCGCGAGGTATCCTCGCGCGAGCCCTGCCCCGGCGACATAAAGCTCACCGGCCGCGCCGGGCGGCACCGGCTGCAGGAAGGCGTCGAGCACATACGCCCGCATGTTGGTGATCGGGCGGCCGATGGGGACCACGTCGCGTCCCGGAGACAGCGGCGAGCTCATCGTCGCGCACACGGTCGTCTCGGTGGGCCCATAAGCGTTGATCATCCGCCGGTCCCGCGACCAGCGGTCGACCAGAGCGGGCGGGCACGCCTCACCGGCAACGATCAGGGTCTCGAGCCCGTCCGGCAGGTCGTCCTCGACGGCCAGCACGCTCGGCGGCACGGTGACGTGGGTGATGCGCCACCGGCGCACCGCGTCGCCCAGCGACACTCGCGGCGGCATGCTGTCGGGGTCGGCCAGCACCACGGTCCCGCCTGACAGCAGGGCCATGCACAGCTCGGAGATCGCGGCGTCGAATCCGAGGGACGCGAACTGCAGGATCCGTGAGGAGGATGTCACGCCGAAGCACTCGATCTGCGCGCCGGCCAGGTTGCCGAGCCCGGCGTGGGTGACCTGGACGCCCTTGGGCGTCCCAGCCGACCCGGAGGTGTAGATCACATACGCTGCGTCGCCCGCAGCCACGGTCGGCAGCGCCACTCCCGGGTCGGCAGCGGGCCGCTCGTCCAGTGCGACCACCACGCCCGCGAACCCGTCCGGCACAGCTGTCCGGGTCGCCCCCGTGCACAGCAGCACCTCGGGCGCGGAATCCGCCAGCATCAGCTCGATCCGGCCGGCGGGATAGTCCGGGTCGACCGGTACGAACACCCCGCCCGACAACGACACGCCGACCAGGGCCACCACCAGCTCCACCGACCGTCCGACCAGCACGGCCACGCGCGTCTCACGTCGGACGCCCAGCCCCGCCAGCAGCCGCGCCAGCTCCTCCGCCTCTCCCAGCAGCCCACCGTACGACAGGTTCCGCACCGCGTCCTCCACCGCGATCGCGTCCCGCGAGAGTTCCGCCCGGCGGCGGAACAGTACCGGCAGCGGCTCCGGCACGAACCGCGCGTCGGTGGCGTTCCACTCCTCGACCACCAGGCGGCGCTCCGCCGTGCCGATCAGGCCGACCCGGCCCACCGGAGTCCACGGATCGGCCGCCACCTGCTCCAGCGCCCGGACTACCGCCGCCAGCATCTCCTCTGCCCGGGTCCGGTCGAAGGCGTCCGGACGATAGATGAACTCGCCATGGACGCCGCCGTCGTGGGAGGCGCGCATGGATATCGGATAGTGCCCGCTGTCGTTCGGGATCCCCGCGGGGCGCATGATGAGCGCATCGGGGTCTTCGGACGGGAGCGGCGGGCGGGGGTAGTTCTCGAACACCACGATCGTGTCGAACGCAGCGCTCTGCCCGGCGAGTTGGTTGATCTCCGACAGCCCGACGTGCTGATGCGCCATCATCGCGACCTGACGCTCCTGCAGGTGCGTCAGCATGTCGAGGAACGGTTCAGCACCCGCGAGGCGGGCCCGGACCGGCAGCGTGTTCATGAACAGGCCGACCACGGACTCGACTCCGGGGATCTCGGGCGGACGCCCGGCCACCGCAGAGCCGAAGACCACGTCGTCCCGGCCCGTCAGCCGGGCCAGGAGCAGCGCCCAGATCCCCTGGAAGAGGGTGTTCATCGTGACGCCGTGCCGGCGCGTGAACTCCACCAGCCGACGGCTCAGATCGTCGTCGAGTTCGAACCGGACGCGTTCGGGCTCGACGGGCGCGGTGTGGGCGTCCGGCGGCACGACGTAGGTCGCCTCGTCGAGCCCGGCGAGCTCGGTCCGCCACGCCTGCCAGGCGGCTTCCTTGTCCTGGCGGGAGAGCCAGGCGAGATAGTCGCGGTACGACGTCGGGGCGGACAGCGACAGGCCGTCACCGCCCGATTCGTAGGCCGCCATCACGTCAGTGGAGAGGATCGGGAGAGACCATCCGTCGCAGGAGATGTGGTGGGAGGCGAGGGCCAGCCGGTGGCTGCGTTCGCTGATGCGCACCAGGTGCAGGCGCAGCAGCGGGGCCCGATTCAGGTCGAACCGGTCGGCATGCAGCTCCTCCGCGAGTCGCTCGAACTCCGCCAGCGCCTCGTCCTCGGGCAGATGGGACAGGTCGGTCTCCGTCCAGGGCAGAGCCACCTCACGTGCGATCGCCTGCACGGCCCGGCCGGACCCGAGCTGATGGAAACTCGCCCGTAGGGCGGCGTGCCTGTCGAGGAGGGTTTGCCAGGACGCGCGGAAGCGAGCGACGTCCAGCGGGCCGTCGAGGGCGAGGGTGCGGATGCCCGCGTAAACATCCGGGCCTCGCTGGTCAACGGCGTGGAACAGCAGGCCCTCCTGGAGTGGAGAGAGCGGCCAGATGTCAGCGAGGCCCGGAACGGCGGCCTCGATCTCCTCCACGTCCCGCTGCGTCAGCGCGGTGAGAGGGAAGTCGCAGGGGGTGTGCCCGGCGACTCCGAGGGCGGCGTGCGCGGCGAGGCCGGATAGCAGGTCCAGCCAGGCCTGGCCGAGCGACTCCGCCTCGGCTTCGCCGAGGATCCGTCCGGCCCAGGTCACGGTCAGATGGAGCTCGGGTCCGTCCGGGGAGTCTAGGACGACGGCGTCGATCTCCACGGCGTGGCGCAACGGCGTGTGCTGCTCCGCCGAGCCGCCGATGGTCCCCGTCATCTGCCAAGGCTCCGGATCGCCGTCAGGGCGGGAGGAGAAGCGGCCCAGGTAGTTGAACCCGATCTCCGCCTCCGGCAACGCCGCCAGGGCCGGTGCCGTCTCGGCGTTCAGGTGGCGCAGCATCCCGTAGCCGAGGCCGCCGTCGGGCACGGTTCGCACGTTCTCCTTAACCTTCTTCAGCAGGCGGCCGGCCGCCTCACCACCGGCGATCGCCTCGTCGGTGTCGATCCCGGTCACATCCAGCCTGAGCGGGTGGACGTCGGTGAACCAGCCGACCGTCCGCGAGAGATCCAGCTCTCCGATGGGCCAGCGGCCATGGCCTTCGACGTCCACCACAACGGAGTCGCCGCCGCGCCATCGAGCGACCGCGCCCGCCAGCGTGGCCAGGAGCACCTCGTGGACACCGCAGTGGAAGGCCGAGGCGGCCTTCTCCACGAGCACGCCCGCGCGGTCTCGCGGCAGGGTCCATGACCTGCGTCCCGCGGTCACGACGGTGTCGCGCGTGGGGTCGAGGGGGGCCAGCCGCGGTTCCGCGTGGTCGAGGATCTCCGTCCAGGTCTCGAGTTCCGCGGCCCGGATCGCGGCTTGATCGGCCAGTGTCCGCGCCCATCGCCGGAACGGGACCTCCACCGGGTCGAGAGCGGGCTCCCCGCCCGTGATCACGGCCTCACATGCCGCACGCAGGTCCAGCAGCAGGATCCGCCACGACACCGCGTCGGCCACCAGATGATGGGCCACCAGCACGAGCCGTCCCACACGACCGGGTCCGGCGTCCACCCACACCGCCCGGATCATCACACCGGCGGCGGGATCCAACCGCGCCGCCGCCTCCCTGGCACACCGGTCCGCGACCTCATCGAGGTCACCGGTGTCCGCCTCGACCCGCTCGACCAGACCCGCCGCGTCCACCGCACCCCGACCGGACACGACCAGGCTCGGCTCTTCGCCCCCGGCCGTGACGATCCGGCTCCGCAGCAGATCGTGGGTGTCGATCACCGCGCCCAGCCCGGCCGCCAGCGCGTCCACCGACAGGTCGCCCGGGGCGCCCACGGTCACCCACTGGGTCAGGGCCCCTCCGGTCAACGCGCTGGGGTCGCGTTCGATGAGCGCCCGCATCACCGGCGTCCACGCGATCTCGCCGACACCGTCGGCGAGGTCTGCCCGCGTCGCGCCGCCGCGCTCGGCGACCGCCGCGATCCCCGCCGGTGTCTCCTGCTCGAAGACGTCCTTCGCGCCGAAGACGACGTCGGCGCGGCGGGCTCGGGCAGCCAGTTGCATGGAGAGGATCGAGTCGCCGCCCAGCTCGAAGAAGCTGTCATCGACTCCGACCCGGTCCAGCCCGAGGATCTCGGCGAACAGCGCGCACAGCACCCGCTCGGCCTCGGTGCGCGGCTCGCGGCCGGCGACCTTCCCGGAGAACTCGGGAGCAGGCAGGGCCTCACGATCGATCTTCCCGTTGATCGTCAGCGGGAAGTCGTCCAGGACCACCACCGCGGCCGGGACCATGAACTCCGGCAGCCGCGCCGCGAGGTGTTCGCGGAGCGCATCGGGGTCCGGGACCTGGTCCGGTTCCACGATCGCATAGGCGATCAGCCGATTCTCACCTGGACGGTCTTCCCTCGCGACGACGACCGCCTGCGCGACCTGGGGAGCCTCGGCGAGCGCCGTCTCGATCTCCGCCGGCTCGACCCGGTAGCCCCGGATCTTCACCTGGGAGTCGGCCCGTCCGGCGAACAGCAGCTCGCCCCGATCGGTCCAGCGTGCCAGGTCGCCGGTGCGGTACATCCGCTCGCCGGGGGCGAACGGGGCGGCGACGAACCGCTCCGAGGTCGCGCCGCGGGCCTTGAGATAGCCGAGCGCCAGACCGGCGCCCGCGAGGTAGAGCTCGCCGGTCACGTTCGGAGCGACCGGCTGGAGGAAGGCGTCGAGCACATACGCCCGCCGCCCGGCCAGAGGGCGGCCGATCGGCAGGACGTCGCCTGTCTCGTCCCCCGGCTCAAGGAGATGCCACGTGGCGCACAGTGTGGTCTCTGTCGGGCCGTACAGGTGCCGGACTCGGACGTCCGGGCAGGCCCGGCGCAGCTGCGCGACGGAGGCGAGGGGCACCGTGTCCCCGCCGGTGAGGATCTCGCGCAACCCGTTGAAGGAGCCTGGCGACTCCTCGGCCAGCACCCGGAAGCTCCCGGCCGTCAGATGGACGGTTGTCACGCCGCGTGCGATCGCCTCCCGCAGGCGCTGCGTGTCGACTGCGCCCGGTTCGGCGACCATGACGCGGGCACCGCGGACCAGCGGCGCCCAGATCTCGAACAGCGACGCGTCGAACGCGTGCGAGGCGTGCATCAGTACGCAGTCATCGGCATCGAGTGACCAGCCGGGGTCGCTGGCCAGAGCTGCGACGCTTCCGTGCGGCACCGCGACGCCCTTGGGCTCCCCGGTCGACCCCGACGTGTACATCACGTAGGCGATGTCGCGCACCGTGACCGTCGGCGTCTCGTGCCTCGTTCCCCCGGTCCACGGCGCGTCCACGGGCACGGGCTCGACCCCGTCCGGCACCGCGTTCCGGGTCGCCTCGGCGCAGACCGCCACCGCCACGCCGGCGTCGGCCAGCATCCGCTCGATCCGTACCGGCGGGTAGGCCGCATTCACCGGGACGTACGCGGCCCCGGCCTTCCAGACCGCGAGGAATGCGACGAACAGGTCCGCGCCGCGCTCCATCACCACGCCGACGTGGTCGCCGCGCCGCACGCCCATCCCCGCCAGATGCCCTGCCAGCCGGTCCGATTCCCGGTCGAGGTCGCCGTAGGACAGGGTGCGGTCGCCATCGATGACGGCCACCGCGTCCGGCGCGCTTGCCGAGCACCGCCGGAACAGTTCCACCACCGACGAACCGTCGGCGACCTCGCCGGTCGCGTTCCAGCGCTCCACCACGGACGTGCGTGTCGCGTCACTCGTCACGCCCAGGCGGCCCACGGGAAGCGAGGGCGCGGCCATCATCCGTTCGATGACACGCACGACCTGCCCGGCGACCTCGGCGGCGGTCTTCTCGTCGATCCGGTCGGGCCGGAAGGACACGCGGATCTGCAAGCACTCTCCGGGACTGGCGCTCATGGTCAGCGGGTAGCCGGTACCGGTCCGGGTGAGGGCCGAGCTGATCGTGACACCGCCGTCGTCGCCGAGGCCGGCTGCGTCACGCGGGTAGTTCTCGACCATCATGATGGTGTCGAAGACCGCGCCCGGCCCCACCGCCTTCTGGATCTCCGACAGACCCATGTACTGGTGTTCCGTCAAGGCCGACTGGCGTCGTTGCAGGTCCTGGAGCAGCTCCAGCATCGGCAGGCCGCCGTCGAGGCGCACCCGGACTGGAACGGTGTTGATGAACATCCCCACCATCCGTTCCACATCCGGTACGTCCGCCGGGCGGCCCGACACCACCGTCCCGAACACCACGTCCGTCCGGCCCGCCAGCCGGGCCAGCACCAGGGCCCACGCGCCCTGCACGATCGTGCTCAACGTCAGCCCGTGGCCGCGGGCGAAGTCGGTGAGTGTCCGGGTCGTCTCAGCGGACAGCCATGCGCAATGCTCGTCCGGCATCACCATCGCCTTGCCCGCGTCGGCGTCCACCACGGTCGGCTCGTCCGTCCCGGCCAGCTCCGACCGCCACGCCGACCGCGTCGCGTCCTGGTCCTGACGGCTCAGCCACGCCAGGTAGTCACGGTAGGAGGGTGACGTCGACGGGCTCGGTCCGCCCGCGTAGCCGGACGACATCTCGCCCAGGATGATCGGCGTCGACCAGCCGTCCAGGAGGACATGGTGCGACGTCAGGACGAGCCGGTGCCTGTTCTCGCCGAGACGGATCAGCAGCAGCCGGAGCAGCGGCGGGCGGGTCACGTCGAACCGCTCCGCCTGGTCCTCCGCGAGAAGACGTTCGACCTCGGCGGCCGCGTCGTCCTCGCCGAGATGCGACACGTCCGCCTCACGCCAAGGGATGTCGGCCTCGGCCACGACGACCTGCACCGTCTGACCTGAGCCGAGCTGGTGGAAGCTCGTCCGGAGCGACTCGTGCCGGGCGACCAGCGGCTGCCACGCCGCGCGCAGCCGTTCCGGGTCGAGCGGCCCGTCGAGGTCCAGGATCCGCTGGCTCTGGTAAACGTCCACTCCCTCCTCGTCGAGGGCCCGTTCGAAGAGCATGCCCTCCTGCAGGGGCGACAGGGGCCAGACGTCGGTCAGCCCGGGCGCGGCGGCCTCCAGCTCCGCCACGTCCCGCTGCGACATGTCGACGAGGTCGAAATCGGACGGCGTGTGGCCTCCGGCGCCGGGGGCGGCAGCGTGGGCGGCGAGGCCGGTGAGCATCTCCAGCCAGGCCTCCCCCAGCCGCTCCACCGTGGCGGGGTCGAGATCCCGGCCGTCCATGGTGAGCCTCAGCAGGGGGCCGGCGGGGGTGTCCTGAACGTCCGCGCCGACCTCCAGGGCATGGGCGAGGACCAGGTCAGGGCCAGCGGCTCCCACCCCGAGCGGCCCTTCGCTGACCTGCCACGGAGTGTCCGGGGAGGTGACGGCTGACCGGCCGAGATAGTTGAATCCGATCTTCGGGGACGGCAGTTCGGCCAGCCTGGCCCCCGTGTCGGGGTTGAGATGGCGCAGCAGCCCGTAGCCGAACCCGTCGCCCGGCACTGCGCGGACTTGCTCCTTCACGGCCTTCAGCAGGTCCCCCGCCGCCGCGTTCCCGGCCGCCGCGGCCGCCAGGTCGAGGCCGGAGACGTCGAGGCGGACCGGGTGGACGCTGGTGAACCAGCCCACGGTGCGCAGCAGGTCCTCGCCGTCGGCCGCGTGGCGACCGTGGCCCTCCAGGTCCACCAGCACCCCCCCGGCGTCACCGCCGCGCCAGCGCGCCACCGCGCCCGCCAGGGCCGCCAGCAGGACCTCGTGGATCCCGCAGTGGAAGGTTCCCGGGGCTTGGCCCACCAGGCTCCGCGCCGTGGGCCCGGACAGTGTCCAGGACCATGAGTGCGGCCGCCCCGCGTGCTGCCCGGGGAACGGGTCCACGCCGTCCAGGACCTCGACCCAGTGATCGATCTCGGCGACGGTGCTCTCGGTGAACGCCTGCTCGGTCAGCCGCCGCGACCACTGCCGGTACGACGTCGTCGCAGGTTCGAGAGACGGGGTCCCTCCGGAGATCACCTCGTCATAGGCTGTTCGCAGATCCGGCAGCAGGATGCCCCACGAGACCGCGTCGACCACCAGGTGATGCGCCACCAGCGCCAACCGGCCCGGCTCGGTGTCTCCGGCATCAATCCACACGGCCCGCACCATGGTTCCCGTCGACGGGTCCAGGCCGCCTGCGGCCGTCCCGGCCTCGCGTCCGGCGATCTCATCGAGGTTCCCGGTCCTGGCCTCCACCCGTGTCACCAGTCCGGCCGCGTCCACCGTGCCCCGATCGGGCACGATCAGCCGTCCGTCAGACTCCACCCGGCCGCGTAACTGGTCATGGACGTCCAGTACCGCTCCCAGGGCGGCCACCAGCGCGTCCCGGTCGAGGCCGGGCGGGGCGACAATGACTCGCGCCTGGGCGAAGCCGGGGCGTAACGCGTCGGCTCCGAGGGCGCGCATCACCGGCGTCCAGGGAATCTCCCCGATGCCCGTGTCCGCCTCGGAGCGGCCCGACCGCGTCGTTCCGGCCGGCTGCGCCAGCGCAGCCAGCCGTTCGGGCGTCCGCTGCTCGAACACCTGCCGGGGGGTGAGGACGATTCCCTCGCGACGGGCGCGGGCGGCCACCTGCATCGACGAGATCGAGTCCCCGCCCAGCTCGAAGAAGCCGTCCCCGACCCCGACCCGTTCCAGGCCGAGGACCTCGGCGAACACCCGGCACAGGATCCGCTCGGCCTCGGTGTCCGGGTCCCGGCCCACCGACTTCGACGCGAAGTCCGGTTCGGGCAGGGCCTGCCGATCCACCTTCCCGTTGACCGTCAACGGCAGCTCGTCCAGCGCGATCAACGCCGCCGGGACCATGAACTCGGGCATCGTCTCGGCGAGCCGCTCCCGCAGCCGTACCAGGTCGAGGTCCCGCCCCGCTTCGGCGACCACATAGCCGATCAAATGCCCGTCCCGGGCACAGACCACGGCCTGGCCGACGCCCGGAAGCCCGGCGAGGACCGCCTCGGTCTCTCCCGGCTCCACGCGATAGCCGCGAATCTTCACCTGATCGTCGGCCCGTCCGCCGAACACGAGCGTGCCCTGGTCCGTCCAGTGGGCCAGGTCACCGGTCCGGTACATCCGCGCGCCGGGGACGAAGGGATCGGCGATGAACCGCTCGGCCGTCAATGCCGAACGCCCCAGGTAGCCGCACGCTACACCGGCCCCGGCGACGTACAGTTCGCCCTTCACGCCCGGAGGAACGGGGCGCAGGAACGCGTCGAGGACGTAGACGTGCCGGCCCGCGAGGGGGCGTCCGATCGGCAACACCGGTCCGGTCTCATCGCCGGGTTCGAGCAGCCACCAGGTCGCGCACAGCGTCGCCTCCGTCGGGCCGTAGAGATGCCGCACCCGGACGTCCGGGCACGCCCGCCGTGCGCGCTCCACCGCCGTCGGCGGCACCTCGTCCCCGCCGGTCAACACCTCGCGAAGCCCGGCGATCGACTCCGGTGACTCCTCGGCCAGCACCCGGAAGGCCCCGGCGGTCAGGTGGGCGGCCGTGACGCCGCCCGCCACGTATCGGGCCAGAGCCTCCCCGTCCACCGCGCCCGGTTCGGCGATCACTATTCGGGCACCCGACAGGAGCGGCACCCATATCTCGAACAGGGAGATGTCGAAGGCGTGCGAGGCGTGCGTCAGCACGGCGTCGCCGGGCCCGATCTCCCACCGCGGCTCCCCGACCAGCGCCGCCACATTGCCATGCGACACCGCGACGCCCTTGGGCGTGCCCGTCGACCCCGAGGTGTACATCACGTAGGCGAGGTCGTCGGCTCCGACCTCCACCGAGGGGCGGGCACACTCCGCCACGGCCCGCCGCGTCTCCGGATCATCCAGGACGATCGGACCGAGCCCGCTGTCCAACACGACTACCCGGCTCGCGGCCCGGCACACCACCGCGGCCGGATCCGCGTCCGCCAGCATGACCTTCACGCGTTCCACCGGGTAGGCGGGGTCCACCGGCACGAACGCCGCCCCCGCCTTCCACACCGCGAGCAGCGTCGCGATCAGATCGGATGACCGTTCCATCACCACGGCGACCCGATCCCCGCGCCGGATGCCGCGGCTGGTCAGGTAACCCGCGAGCCTGTCCGCATGCCCGGCCAGGTCTCGGAACGACATCGTCCGATCTCCGTCGATGATCGCCGTCTCGTCTCCGCGACGCTCCGCCTGGCGATCGAACAGGACCAGCGGCAGGCAGCCTGGCTCGGCGTCGGGTGCCATGCCCCAGGCGTTCACCACCAGGTTGCGCTCGGCGGCGGTCGTCACAGCGACGTCGGCCACGGTGATCCCGGGGTCGGCCGTCAGCCGGCGCAGAACCCCCTGGAACCGCTCGATGATAGAGAGAGCTGCGCCCGTGTCGAAGAGGTCGGTCAGATGGTCGAGCTTGAGGAGCATCGTGTCGCCGGGGACGGCGACCAGCGTCAGCGGATAGTGGGCGGCCTCCCTACCCTGGTTCACCCGGATAGAGAAGGTCTCGGCGGAGTCCGGTTCGCCGAGGTCGCGGGGAAAGTTCTCGAAGACGAGCAGGGTGTCGAAGACCGCGCCGGGGCCGGCCGCCTTCTGGATGTCCACCAACCCCACGTACTGGTCTGGGATGAGCGCCGACTGCCGCCTCTGCAGCTCCGTCAGCAGTCCGATGATCGGCGTAGCACCGTTCAGCTGTACGCGCACGGGCACGGTGTTGAGGAAGAGCCCCACCATTCCCTCCACGCCGGGCAGGTCCGCCGGGCGTGCCGACACCACCGCCCCGAACACCACGTCCGTCCGGCCCGACAGCTGCGCCAGCACCAGCGCCCACGCGCCCTGCACCACCGTGTTCAGCGTCAGCCCATGGCCGCGGGCCAGGTCTTCCAGCGAGCGGGTGAGCTGCTCGGGCAGCTCGGCCGTGACGCTCTCCGGCATGCCGGGCGCTCGGCCCGGGTCGGCTGGCGCCACCAGGGTCGGGTCCTGCGCGCCGCGCAGCTCCGCCGTCCACGCCGCCAGCGCCCGCTCCTGGTCCTGCCGGTTCAGCCAGGCGAGGTAGTCCCGATAGGACGCCGCTTCCGGCAGATCCGGCCGACCGGTACCGGCCGCGTACAGGGCCAGCAGTTCATCGAACACGATGGGCAACGACCAGCCGTCCATGACCGCGTGATGGCAGGTCACCACCAGCCGGTGACTGGCGTCGTCGAGACGGATCAAGGTGAGGCGCAGCAGTGGGGGCTTGGCGGGGTCGAATCTCCGGAGCCGGTCCTCCTCGGCCAGCTCCCGCACCGCCTCATCGGGATCGTCGAGGTGGGAAAGGTCGACCACACGCCACGGCAGGTCCACCCGGTCCGCGATGACCTGCACCGTCTCACCCGACGCACGCTGCCGGAAGCAGGCCCTGAGCGCGGCGTGCCGGGTGAGCAGCGCCTCCCATGCCGCGCGTAACCTGGCCGGGTCCACCGGACCCTGCAGCTCCAGTATCCAGTGGCCGACGTAGATGTCGGGCCCTTCGTCGTCGTAGACCGTGTGGAACAGCAGCCCTTCCTGCATCGGCGACATCGGCCAGATGTCCTCGATCCGCGACTGAGCCATCGGTATCTCCCTCGATCCAGCGAAAAGGCTTAAAGGTCGTCGTTGAACTCGGCTTCGAGTTCCTCGATCTCGTCCTGGTTCAGGTCGAGGAGGTCAAAATCGGACGCGGTGTGCCCCCCGGCGGAGGAATCACCCACCAGGCGGGCCAGGGCGGACAACTCGTCCGACCACAGTCGGCCGAACCGTTCGATCTCGGCCTCCGGGAAGAGACCGGCCGGCCAGCTCACCGTGAGCGTCAGTTCCAGGCCGTCCGGCAGTTCCCGGATGGCCGCCTCGGCTTCCAGCACGTGCGACGGCCTGATGTCCGGGTCCGGTGAACCGCCGATCGCTCCGGAGCGCTGCCACTCCCGAACGTCGCCCGTGGCGGACCGGCCCCGGTAGGCGAACCCGATCTGAGGGGACGGCAAGGCTTCCAGGACAGGTCCCGTCTCGGCGTTCAGACAGCGCAGCAAGCCGTAGCCGAGCGTGTCGCCGGGCACCGCCCTCGACTGCTCCTTCACCGCCTTCAGCAACGACCCGGACGCCGGATCGATCCCGCCCACGTCCAGCCGCACCGGATGCACGCTCGTAAACCGGCCCACCGTCCGGGTCGGATCCATCCCGCCGACCGGGTGACGGCCGTGGTTCTCCACGTCCACCAGCACCACGTGGCCTCCGCGCCACCGCGCCACCGCGCCTGCCAGGCCCGTCAGCAGCACCTCGTGGACACCGCAGTGGAAGGCCGAGGTGACCTGCTCGGCGAGCGCTTGCGCGCGGTCCTTCGGCAAGGTCCATGATCGGCGTCCCGCGGCCGAGCCGGTGCCGGGCACGCCCAGCCGTGGCTCCTCTCCGTCGAGGAGCGCCGTCCACGCGGTCAGCTCCGCGACGCGTTCTTCGGAGGTCGCCTGTTCCGCCATGGCGGCCGCCCATCGCCGGAACGAGACGTCCACCGGGTCGAGGGACGGCTCCCTGCCTGCGACGACGGCCTCATGAGCAGCCTTCAGGTCCGTCAGCAGGATCTCCCACGACATCGCGTCGACCACCAGAGGATGCGCCACCAGCACGAGCCGCCCGACCCGACCAGGTCCGGCGTCCACCCACACCGCACGGACCATCACACCCGCGGCAGGATCCAGCCGAACGGCCGCCTCCCGAGCGCACCGCTCCGCGACGTCATCGAGGTCACCGGTGTCCGCCTCGACCCGCTCGATCAGTACCGCGGCGTCCACCGCGCCCCGGCCGGACACGACCAGCCGGGGCTTCCCGGCCTCGACGATCCGGCTCCGCAGCATGTCGTGGGCGTCGATCAGTACGCTCAGCCCAGCCGCCAGCGCGTCCACCGACAGGCCGCCGGGCGCGCCGACGGTCACCCACTGCGCGGATCCCGGCCCCCATGCCGTCGTCATCGGCGTCCGGGCGACGTCTCCTGTGCCCTCGGCCGGATCGGCCGGCCCGCCGTCCAGGTCGAGGATCCCGGCGATTCCCGCCGGGGTCCTGTGCTCGAACACCTCGCGCGCGCCGAAGGCCATTCCGGCGCGGCGGGCCCGCGCCGCCAGCCGCATCGAGGTGATCGAGTCCCCGCCCAGCTCAAAGAAGCTGTCATCCGCGCCGACCTGTTCCAGGCCGAGAACCTCGCCGAACAGCGCGCACAGCGCCCGCTCGGCGTCGGTGGCCGGTTCCCGGCCGATGACGCGTCCGCCGAAGTCGGGGTCGGGCAGCGCTGCCCGGTCCACCTTGCCGTTGGCCGTCACCGGCAGTACGTCCAGGACCAGCACCGCCGCTGGCACCATGTAGTCCGGCAACGCCCTGGCGACGTCCTCGCGCAGCCGTTCCGGATCGATGTCGCCGCCGGACACGACATAGCCGATCAGGCGTCCTTCACGTGCCACCACCACAGCCTGGTCAACGCCCGGCCGCTCAGCCAGCACCGCCTCGACCTCGCCCGGCTCCACACGGTAGCCGCGGATCTTCACCTGCTCGTCGGCGCGCCCGGCGAAGACCAGATCGCCCTCATCGGTCCAGTACGCGACGTCGCCCGTCCGGTACATGCGCTGACCGGAGGTGAACGGGTCTGCGACGAACCGCTCCGCCGTCAGCCCCGGACGGTCCAGATAGCCGTGCGCCACCCCCGCGCCCGCGATGTAGAGATCGCCCGCGACGCCCGGCGGCAACGGACGCAGGAAGACATCCAGCACATACAGCCGCCGACCCGGCATCGGGCGGCCGATCGGCAGGACCGGCCCCAGCCGCTCGCCGGGCCCGATCGCCTTCCAGGTCGCACACAGGGTGGTCTCCGTCGGACCGTACGTGTGCCAGACGACCAGCTCGGGGCAGGCCCGCCGGACCCGCTCCACCTCACTGAGCGGCACCACGTCGCCGCCCGCCAGCACTTCGCGCAACCCCGAGAACGACTCCGGCGCCTCCTGCGCCAGCGCCCGGAACTGGCCCGCCGTGAAGTTCACCGAGGTGAGGCCCTGTGCGACGTGGACAGCGAGGCGCGCCGCGTCGACCACGCCCGGCTCGGTGAGCATCACCCGCGCACCCGACACGAGCGGCACCCAGAGGTCGTACAGGGACGCGTCGAAGGTGTGCGGCGCGTGCATCAGCACCGCGTCGCCCGCTCCGACGCCCCACCCCGGGTCTCCCGCCAGGGCCGCGACGCCGCCGTGCGGGACGGCAACGCCCTTCGGTGTCCCGGTCGATCCCGATGTGTACATCACATACGCCAGGTCGTCCGCCCCGATCGGGACCAGCGAGGTCCCACCGTCGACGATGTCGTCCATCATGATGAGCTCGTGGCCCGGGGGCACGGCGCCCGCAGTCCCCGCACAGCACACCACCGCGGCCACGGCGGCGTCGGACAGCATGTACGTGACCCGGTCCGCCGGGTAGTCCGGATCGACGGGAACGAACGCCGCTCCCGCCTTCCACACCCCGAGCCATGCCGCCGGCACGTCCGGCGAACGCTCCAGCAGGACACCGACGCGGTCGCCACGTCGCACGCCCCGGTCCACCAGTACCCGCGCCAGCCGGCCTGACCATGCGTCGAGCTCCGCGAACGACCAGGCCCGTCCCCCGGCCGTCATCGCCGTCGCGTCCGGAGCCTTCTCCACCTGCCGGAGGAAGAGCTCCACCGCCGAGGGCGCGACGATCGGGTCGCCCGTCTCGTTCCACCGCTCGACCACCCGCTCACGTTCGGCGTCACTTACCAGGTCCAGGCGGCCCAGCGGCGCAGCCGGATCCGCGACCATCCGTTCCAGGACGCGGACCAACCCGTGGAGAGCGGTCCCGGCGACTTCGGCGTCGACCATCCCCGGCTGGTACTGCACTTCGGTCTCGATGCTCTCGCCCGGCATGACGCCCAGAGTGATCGCGTAGGGGGACGCCTGGTGGAACTCCCGCAGGGTTAGTCCGAGAGCGCGCGGGGACGTCGGGCCCGCCGAGGGATCGACGTAGTTCTCGAAGACCACGAGCGTGTCCAAGCCCGCCCCTGCGAGCCTCTGGATCTCCGGGAGCCCGAGGTGCTGGTGCGCGATCAGCGCGGACTGCCGCTCCTGCAGCTCCGTCAGCGTCTCCAGGACCGTTCTCCCGCCGTCCAGCCGCACGCGCACCGGCACGGTGTTGATGAACAGCCCCACCATGCCCTCCACGCCCGGCAGGTCAGCCGGACGCCCGGAGACCGTCGCGCCGAACACCACGTCCCGGCGGCGCCCCAGTCGGGCCAGCACCAGCGCCCACGCGCCCTGCACCACCGTGTTCAGTGTCAGCCCATGGCTGCGGGCGAACTCCATCAGGGCGGAGCTGAAGGCCGGGGAATGGCGGATCACCTCCCGGACCGGCAGTTCCGGAGCCCGGCCGGGCCTTTCGGGGATGCCGAGCGCCGATGATCCGTCGGTGCCGGCCAGCTCCGCGCGCCATGCCGCCTGGGCGGCCTCCTTGTCCTGCCGCCCCAGCCATGCCAGATGGTTCCGGTAGGAGGCCGCTGACCGCAGACCCGACGCGACGCCGCCGGCCGCGTAGATGTCGAGGAGTTCCGATTCGAGGATCGCCCGCGACCACCCGTCCATGAGCAGGTGATGGCTGGTCGTCACGAGACAGTGCCGCTCCGGACCGAGTCGGACCAGCGTCAGCCGCAGCAGCGGAGGCCGCGTCAGGTCGAACCCCCTGGCGCGCTCCTTCTGCGCTATCACGGTCACCTCGGCCATCGCGTCGTCCTCGTCCAGGCCGGACACGTCGCATTCGGTCCAGGGGAGTTCCACCTCCCGGGCGATGAGCTGGACCGTCTCGCCGGACTTCCGCCGGTGGAAGGACGTCCTGAGCGCCGCGTGCCGGTCGAGGAGGGCCTGCCAGGAGGTCCGGAGCCGCTCCGCGTCCAGCGGCCCGTCGATGATCTGGGTCTGCTGGATGACGTAGATGTCGGGGGCCGCGTCGTCGAAGGAGGAGTGGTAGAGCATTCCCTCCTGCATGGGTGACAGCGGCCAGATCTCGGCGAGCGCCGATCCAGGGGTCACGATTTCCCGCCTCCGCCGAAGTGCTTCGCTACTGCTTCAAAACCCTCGATCTCGTCCTGATCGAGGTCGAGGAGGTCGAAGTCGGACGCGGTGTGTCCCCCGGCCGAGGAATCATCCGCCAGGCGGGCCAGGCCGCACAGTGCGTCCCGCCACATCCGACCGAACCGTTCGATCTCGGCCTCTTCGAAGCGGCCGGCCGTCCAGCTCACCGTCAGCGTCAGTTCCGGGCCACCCGGCAGGTCCCGGACGACCGCGTCGACCTGCAGCGCGTGCGGCGCCGCCATGGCCGGATCCAGAGAACCGCCGATGTCACCGGCCTGCTGCCATGCCGCCACGTCGTTCTGCTCACCCACGGCGAACCGGCCCATGTAGTTGAACCCGATCCAGGGTGACGGCACGGCCTCCAGTACCGGTCCGGTCCCGGCGTTCAGATGACGCAGCAGCCCGTAACCGAGCCCGTCGCCGGGCACGGCCCGCGACTGCTCCTTCACCGCCTTGAGCAGGTCCCCGGACGCCAAGTGGATCCCCGAGACGTCCAGTCGCACCGGATGCACGCTGGTGAACCAGCCGACCGTCCGGGACAAATCCAGCCCGCCGACCGCATGACGGCCGTGACTCTCCACGTCCACCAGCACCGCATGATCGCCGCACCAGCGCACCACCGCCCCCGCCAGCCCCGCGAGCAGCACCTCGTGGACCCCGCAGAAGAACAGCCCGGGAATCCTTCCCAGCAGCGCCGACGCCTCGGCTCCCGACATCGCCCACGACCGTGAGCACACCCTCCCCGTGCTCACCTCCCGCCCGCCGACCGGCCGCTCCGCCTGGCCCAGGACCGCCTGCCAGGCCGGCAGTTCACCGACCCGTTCCGCGGAGGCCGCCCATTCCTCCAACAGGCTCGCCCACCGCCGGAACGACACCGCCACCGGCTCCAGCGAAGGCGTCCGCCCCGCCGCAGTCGCCTCGCACGCTGCCCGCAGATCCGGTACCAGGATCCGCCAGGAAACGCCGTCGACGGCCAGATGGTGCACCGCCACCACCAGTCGGCCCACCCGTCCCGGCCCGGCGTCCACCCACACCGCCTGCACCATCACGCCCGTCTCCGGGTCCAGCCGGCCCACCGCGTCCCGCACCGCGCCTTCCACGGCCTGGTCCAACGAGCCTCCGGCAAGCCCCACCCGCTGGGCCTGACCGGCCGTGTCCACGGAGCCGCGTTCACCGACGATCAGGCGTCCCTGCTCCACGCGGGCTCGCAGCATGTCGTGCGTATCCACCACGGCTGCCAGTGCGGCGGCCAGGATCCCCTCGCCCAGATCCGCAGGTGCGCCCACAACCACCCACTGTGCGAATCCCGCACCGGTGATCCCGTCGCCCAGCATTCTCATCACCGGCGTCCACGGCACCTCGCCCGCACCGTCGGCCGTCCCGGGCTGGAGGCGTTCCGGCAGAGGCGATTCCGCCGCCAGCCGTGCGAGTCCCTCCGGCGTCCTCAGCTCGAAGACGTCCTGCGCGGCGAGGGCCAGTCCTTCCCGCCGCGCCCGCGCCACCAGCTGCATCGAGGTGATCGAGTCTCCGCCCAGCTCGAAGAAGCCGTCGTCCACGCTGACCCGCTCAAGGCCGAGCACCTCGGCGAACAGCCGGCACAGCACCTGTTCGGGCTCCGTCACCGGCTCTCGACCGACGGTCCCGGCAATGGGACCAGGGCTGGGCAGCGCGCTGCGGTCGATCTTTCCGTTCGGGGTGGTGGGCAGCGCCTCCAGCACCACCACAGCGGGCACCATGTGCTGGGGCAGCCGGGAGGCCAGGTACTCCCGTATCGCCTGCGGATCGACCCCAGCCGGCGACACATAGGCCAGGAGGCGGTCGTCCCGGACGGCCACAGCCGCCTGGGCGACCCCCGGGTGGCCGGACAGGACGGACTCGATCTCGCCGGGCTCGATCCGGAACCCGCGGAGCTTCACCTGGTCATCGGCCCGCCCGGCGAACACCAGCTCACCGCCGCTCGTGAGACAGGCCAGGTCTCCTGTCCTGTACATCCGCTCACCGGCGGCGAAGGGATCGGCGACGAACCGCTCCGCCGTCAGCGCCGCACGGCCCAGGTAGCCACGGGCCAGCCCGATCCCCGTCACATACAGCTCACCGGTGATCCCCGGCGGCAATGGCCGAAGGAAGGCGTCCAGTATGTGGCAGCGGCTTCCCACGATCGGCTTCCCGATCGGGACCACGTCCTGGCCCGCCGTCAACGGCATGCTCATCGCAGCACACACCGTGGCCTCGGTCGGCCCGTAGGCGTTGATCAGCCGCCGTCCCTCCGACCAGCGGTCCGCGAGGCCCGGCGGGCATGCCTCCCCCGCCACCACCACCGTCTCCAGCCCCGCCGGCAGCACGTCGGCCGTGGCGAGCACCGACGGCGGAACCGTCACATGGGTGGCGTCCCACCGCTCCAGTGCCTCGGCCAGTGACACCCGCGGCGGCAGGTCCTGCTCCGGCGCCATCACCAGCGTCGCCCCCGAAAGCAGCGCCATCAGCACCTCGGAGACCGTGGCGTCGAAGCCCAGCGCCGCGAACTTCAGAACCCTCGACGACGGCGACACAGCGAACCGGTCGATCTGCGCCGCCGCCAGATTCCCCAGGCCCGCGTGGGTGACGACGACCCCCTTCGGAATCCCCGTCGACCCCGACGTGTAGATCACATACGCCGCGTCGCCGGGCCCCACCGGCGGCGGCACCGCGTCCGGGCCCGCCGAGAGGTCCACTTCGTCGATCACCACCGCCCGGTCGGCGAACTCCTCAGGCACCGCGTTCCGCGCCTTCGCGTCGCACACGGCCAGCACGGGATCCGCGTCTCCCAGCAGCAGTCCCACGCGCTCGGCTGGATACGCGGGATCCACCGGAACGAACGCGCCTCCGGCCAGCGACACCCCCAGCATCCCGACCACCCACCACGCCGATCGCCCCACGACGAGGCCCACCCGGGACTCCGGTCCGACCCCGCGGGCCCTCAGCACAGCGGCGAGCGCCGACGCCTGTTCCCAGAGCTCCTCGAAGGTCAGCTCGCCGTCACCGTCCACCACCGCCGTCTCATGGGGCCGCTCCTCCACGACCCGCGCCACCAGCACCGGCAAGGACTCCCCCACCGCCGGCCCCGCATCCGGGCCGCTCACCCGGCCCCCGCCCACACCGGCCCGGCCCACCAACCCGTAAGGGTCGGCGCCCACCGCGCCGAGGGCGCCGACGAACCACCCCAGCACGGACTCCGCGACGGTTTCCTCGATCTGCCCGTGCCGGTAGGCGAGCTGGATCCTGAGACGGTCCCCCGGGATGATGCCGAGGGTCAGTGGATAGTGGGTCCCCTCGACCGTGCCCAGGTAGGTGAACCGGTCGGCGAAGTCCCGCGGATAGTTCTCGAACACCAGCAGCGTGTCGAACTTCGCGCCCGGCCCGGCGGCCTTCTGGATCTCCGGCAGTCCCAGGTGCTGATGCGGGATCAGGGCCGCCTGCCGCCGCTGCAGACCGGTGAGCAGGTCGGCGACCGACTGCCCGCCATCGAGCGACACCCGGACCGGCACGGTGTTCATCATGAGCCCGGTCATCGACTCCACCCCGGGGAGCTCTGCGGGACGGCAGGCGACCGTGGTGCCGAACACCACTTCGGTGCGCCGCGCGAGCCGGGCGAGCACCATCGCCCACGCACCCTGCACCACCGTGTTCAGCGTCAGCCCGTGGTCACGAGCCACCTCCTGCAGCCTGGTGGAGAGCTCCGGCGTGAGGTGGGCGATGCGGTACTCGTATCCCGTCCCGGCGGCCGTTCTGGCGATCGACGCGTACCCGTCGAGGCCGGACAGCTCCGCCTGCCAGGCAGCGCGTGCCGCGCCCTTGTCCTGCCGGTCCAGCCAGGCCAGGTAGTCCCGGTAGGATGCCGCGCCGATCCGCTCCGGGTGCCGGCCGTCGGCCTCGTACGCCTCGGCCACCTCGTTGAGGATGGCCGCCACCGACCAGCCGTCGGTCAGAATGTGGTGGTGGACGACCAGCAGGCGGTACCGGTCCTCGCTGATCCGGGCCAGCAGTAGCCGGAACAGCGGGCCCGCGGCCAGGTCGAACCGCTGCTCCTGTTCCTGCCGGGCGAGGGCCTCGACGGCCGCCTCGGCGTCGCCCACGCCGGTGAGATCGACCTCCCGCCAGGGCAGCACGACGTGTCCGGCGACGGCCTGGAGCGTCCTCCCCGACGCGAGCCGGACGAAGCTCACCCGGAGTTCGGCGCGCCGCGCGAAGACCGCTTCCCAGGCGGCCCGGAGCCGGGCCGCGTCCAGCGGCCCGGCCAGCTCCAGGATCCACTGCGCCTGGTAGATGTCGAGGCCCTCTCGTTCAAGGGTCGACTGGAAGAGCAGCCCTTCCTGGAGCGGGGCGAGCGGCCAGACCTCCACGGCACCGGGTACGGCCATCGCCAGCTCGGCCTCCTCCTCCGCGGTGAGGGCGATCAGAGGGCGGCCGACGGGGGCGTCGGGGTCATCGGCGGGCACGGGCCGCGCTGCGGCCGCCAGCCGTGCGGGGGTCCTCTCGCTGAAGATCTGCGAGGGCGTCACCAGCAGACCGGCCCTGGACGCGCGCGCAGCCAGCCGCATCGCGGCGATCGAGTCGCCGCCCAGGGTGAAGAAGCTCTCGTCGACACCGACCCGGTCCAGGCCGAGCAGGTCGGCGAAGAGTCCGCTCAGGACGCGCTCCGCCCCGGTGGCGGGTTCGCGACCCGCGGCGTTCGCCCCGAAGACGGGCGCGGGCAGCGCTGCCCGGTCCACCTTGCCGTTGCGGGTCAGCGGAAGCCCGTCCAGCGTGATCACGACAGCCGGGACCATGTACTCCGGCAGGATCGCCCCGAGACGCTCACGGAGGACGTCGGGATCCACGTCCGTCACCGCGTAACCGATCAGGCGTTCATCGATCGCCACCACGACGGCCTCGTGGACATCCGGCTGGGCGGTCAGCGCGGCCTCGATCTCGCCCGGCTCGATCCGGAACCCGCGGATCTTCACCTGGTCGTCGGCTCTGCCCGTGAACAGCAGCTCACCGTCGGCGGTCCACTGGGCGAGATCCCCGGTCCGGTACATCCGTCCGCCGGGTACGGACGGATCCGCCACGAACCGCTCCGCCGTCAGCGCCGCCCGGTCCAGGTAGCCGTCCGCAAGGCCGGCGCCCGAAAGGTAGAGTTCGCCGACCGTGCCCGGCGGCAGGGGCTGCAGCGACGCGTCGAGCACCTGGGCCCGGCGGCCCGGAAGCGGACGGCCGATCGGCAGCACGGGACCCAGCACGTCGCCCGGCTGGAGCAGGTGCCACGTCGCGCACAGCGTCGTCTCCGTCGGACCGTACAGGTGCCGGATCCGTGCTCGGGGGACCGCCCTTCGCACTTTCTCCACCGCGTGTGCGGGCACCACGTCGCCGCCCGTCAGCACCTCCTGGAGGCCGGCGAAGGATTCCGGCGACTCCTCCGCCAGCGCGCGGAAGCTGCCCGCGGTCAGATGCACCTTCGTCACGCCGCCGGCGATCGCCTCCCGCAGACGTCGGGCGTCCACCGCGCCCGGCTCTGCGATCACCACACGGGCACCCGTGAGGAGCGGGACCCATATCTCGAAGAGGGACGCGTCGAAGGCGTGAGGCGCATGCATGAGGATCGCGTCACCGGGTTGCACCGTCCAGCCGGGGTTCCCCGCCAGCTCAGCGACGCTCCGGTGCGGGACGGCCACTCCCTTCGGGATCCCGGTCGACCCGGAGGTGTACATCACATACGCCAGGTCCCCCGGACGCACCGGGACCGCCGGCGCTTCGCCCTGCCCCTCCTCCGTGACGACGATCGACTCGACCCCCTCCGGCACGCCGTCGACCGTCGCGGCCGAACATGCCATCAAGGACGCCCCTGAGTCCGCGGCCATGAACGCCACCCGCCGCGCGGGATGGCCGGGGTCCGCGGGCACATACGCCGCTCCCGCCTTCCACACGGCGAGCAGCGTCACCACCAGGTCCGCCGAGCGTTCCATCAGGACCGCCACTCGGTCGCCGCGGCGGACACCCCGACCGATCAGCCGCCCGGCCAGCCAGCCCGCGAGTTCGTCCAGCCGCCGGTAGGTCAGAACCCGGTCTCCATCGACCACGGCCACCGCGTCGGGCGTCCGCTCCGCCTGGCGGGCGAACAGCTCCGGCACCGTCGGCGTGGCCCGCGCTGCGGAATTCATCGTCCCCATTCGGAAGTCATCTGGGGGACCGGTCCGGCCCCGTTGCGTTCGGGCTCGGCAGCGCCGCCGCCCGACTTGGCGAACTGCGTGTGGTAGAGCTCCGCGTAGAGTCCGCCCTCGGCCAGCAGCTCCTCGTGCGTCCCGCGCTCACAGACGCCCCCGTCGTCGATCACGACGATCTGGTCGGCCTCGCGGATCGTGGACAACCGGTGGGCGATCACCAGCGAGGTGCGGTCGCGCAGCGCGGTCCTGAGCGCTCGCTGGACGGCGGCCTCCGACTCGGAGTCCAGGTGGGCGGTGGCCTCGTCGAGCACGACGACCGAGGGCGCCTTCAGCAGCAGCCTGGCGATGGCCAGTCGCTGCTTCTCCCCGCCCGACAGCCGGAAGCCGCGGTCTCCAACGACGGTGTCGAGCCCCCTCGGGAGGGATTCGATCAGGTCCCAGATCTGGGCCCCCTTGCACGCCTCGATCAGCTCGTCCTCGGTGGCGGCCGGACGGGCGTAGGCGAGGTTCTCCCGGATAGTGTCGTGAAAGAGGTAGGTGTCCTGGCTGACCACGCCCACCGTCTCGCGGAGCGAATCGAAGGAGAGGTCCCGGAGATCGTGTCCGCCGATACGGACGGTGCCGGAGGTCGGGTCGTACAGCCGGGAGACCAGGTGGGTGAGAGTGGTCTTCCCCGCGCCGGACGGGCCGACGAGTGCGGTGAGGGTTCCGGCCGGCGCTTGCAGGCTGAGGTGGCGCAGGACCTCCGACGCCGTCTCCCCCCGCTCCCGTCCGCCGCGCACGTTCTGCTCCAGCGACGCCAGCGAGACCTCGTCCGCGCCGGGGTAGCGGAACGACACGTCCTCGAACTCGATCTCCGGGGCCGTGCTCACCGTGAGCCTCACGGCGTCGGGGCGTTCCTCGATCAGCGGCTTCAGGTCGAGGATCTCGAAGACCCGCTCGCAGCTCACCAGGACGATCAGCGCGTTCGCCTGCATCCCGGACAGCTGGGTGATCGGCCCGAACAGCCGCCCGAGCAGGGTGGCGAGAGCGATCAGCGTGCCGAGCTGAAAGGTCCCGGACAGCACGAGGCCGCCGCCGACCCCGTAGGCGAGCGCCGTGGTGAGCGAGGCCATCAGCGCCATGATGATGAAGGCCATCCGGCTGTAGACGACGACGCTCACGCCGACCCTGCGGAGCTTCTCCAACCGGTCCTCGTACTCGGTCATCTCCTGCTTCGGACGGCCGAAGAGCTTGGAGAGCATCGCCCCCTGCACGTTGAACCGCTCCTGGAGGATGCCGGCCAGGCCGGCGTTCGCCTCCATCGACTGCCTGGTGTACCGCTCCATCACCCGGCCCACGTACATCCAGGGAAGGAGGAACAACGGGATCAGCACCAGCGTGATGATGGCGAGGAGCCACGACAGGTAGAACAGCTCGGCTACCACCATGACGACCGCGACCGCGCTGGTGACCGTCATCAGCAGCTGGCTGAAAGCCTGCTGCATCATGATCAGATCCATGTGGAGCCGTCCGACCAGCACCCCGGTCTGGGTGCGGGTGAAGAACGCGACCGGCAGCCGCTGGACGTGACCGAGCGCCTGGGCCCGGAGTTCGTAGGTGACCCCCTGCCCGATCCACCCGGCGATGTAGGCGAGCGCCAGCTGCAGTAACGCGTCGAGGACGGCGAGGCCGGCGGTGCAGCAGGCCAGCAGCGTGATGGATCCGGAGTCGTGCTTGAGGATCCCGTCGTCGACGATCTGCTTGAGCAGCAGCGGAGTCGCCACCACGATGAGCGACTCCAGGACAGCGACGATGGCGAAGAGGGTGATCTTTCCGGTGTACGGGCGAAGGTAGGCGAGGACTCTGCGGGACGTGCCAGGGCTGATCCTGGACGGCACGGGATCAGCACCTCCGCCGGCCCTCAGCGCCCCCCCGGTGGACGGCATCAGCACCATGCGGACATCCCCTCTTCCACTACGCCGAAGTCAGGAGGTCCATGCTGCCGATCGGACTCGATGTCCACGAGTGTCGTCCAAGCAGGTAATTCCGACACTTGGACGTGGCCCTGGGGCTACGGGGGGCGGCATCCGGGACGCCCGGACCGCCGGAGTCAGGCCGGCGAGCGCACCGGTCATCCGAGCGCCGCTCCGACACCGGGATGATCACGGTGGTGGCGACGCCGACGACTCCCACGATCAGTGCCACCGCCCCGGGCCCAGGAAGAGGCTGCCGAACGCCCCGCCGCAGCGGCCCCGGCTGGTGCAGTGCGATCAGGAAAGCGCAGGCGCCAGGTGTGCAGCCGGAAGGTTACTGACTTCGGCTCGTCAGGGTGAACCGTCCCGATCTGCCTGACGGGTTCGTCGCGGCGGCTGTATCCGATGGTGTGTGAGATATGCGGATGGGGGCGGAATGACCGCCACTGGACGGCTGCGCCGGGAGACGGTGCGGATGCGGGCGGCCGAGCTGTTCGAGCAGGACGTCAAGCCGGCGGAAGTGGCCCGGCGCCTGCGGGTGAGTCTGAAGTCGGCTTACCAGTGGCACCAGTTGTGGCGCGAAGATGGGGTCGCGAAAAGCCTGGCGAGACCTGGGGCTGATGGCTAACCTCGACATGCTCGGCATCGGAGAACACCTCGAACTGGCACCGGACTTACCCAGGAACCGGGGCTGAAGGGCGGGCCAGGGCAGGACGGCACGACTCGGACCACCGCGATCACCGGTATGGGATCGGGGCCACCGCGAGGCACAGGAGATGATCTTGACAGTTCGCAGGAAACTCTCGGCCATAGCCCTCGCCGGCGGCATCCTGGCCAGCGGTGTGGCGATCGCCACGCCGGCCAGCGCCATCGGCAGCACCACGTGCCCCACCCAGAACAGTAGCTACCCCATGAGCCACGGCCTGGAAGTCTGGACCTGGTACGGCAACTTCTGCTACGCGGGCACCCCCGGCACGGCGTGGAACATCAACCTGAGTGGCGCCTACAGGATCACGGCCGACTGGAACCACGGGGCCTTCGACACCAGCGTCGGCTCCTACGACATCGGACCGACCGGTACGCGGTATAACGAGATCGACTTCAGCTCCTCTGTCACCGTGTACAACGTGACGATCCTCAACGGCTAAAGCAGGCCCTGGCGATGGCCTGAGGACGAGCCTGGCGCTGCCACGGGCAGCGCCAGGCAGCGCGACCTGATGCGCTGCCCGCTCCCGGCTGCTTCTACCGTTGCGGCATCAGGCGTTCGGGGCCACCTTCGCAAGGCCCGTATCCGATGGTGTGTGAGATATGCGGATGGGGGCGGGCTGACCGCCACTGGACGGCTGCGCCGGGAGACGGTGCGGATGCGGGCGGTGTTCGCCGGGCCGGCCCAGGAGCTTGCGACGATCACGATCTGTCACGATTACACCCAGCAGCGCGTGTTCAACCTGAGTGGAACAGCTCGTACAGCCACGCCCCGTGATCATGAATGTTGTGACGACATGTCAGTAGGGTCGGGGACTGGAAACGGAGCATCAGCCACCGCGCCAGTCCCCGACCCCACTCAAGAAGCGGTGGCCGTGGAGGCCACGACAGCAACCCACCGGGACGTATGCGGTTTCAATATGCTCATGATAGGTCCCAGGTCGTAGCATCGGCATATGCGTGTCTTGGTCGTCGAGGACGAGCTGTACATGGCAGAGGCCATCCGCGACGGGCTGCGCCTGGAGGCCATCGCAGCGGACATCGCCGGTGACGGCGACACCGCCTTGGAGTTGCTGAGCGTCAACGCCTACGACATGGCCGTTCTCGACCGCGACATCCCCGGCCCCTCCGGTGACGAGATCGCCGCATGGATCGTCGCAGCGGGATCAGGTATGCCCATCCTCATGCTCACCGCCGCCGACCGGCTCGACGACAAGGCCTCCGGGTTCGAGCTCGGCGCCGACGACTACCTCACCAAGCCGTTCGAGCTGCGTGAACTCGTCCTCAGGATCAGGGCGCTCGACCGCAGGCGCGCGCACATCAGACCGCCCGTGCGGGAGATCGCGGGCCTGCGGCTGGACCCCTTCCGCCGTGAGGTCTTCCGCGACGACCGCTACGTCGCACTCACTCGCAAACAATTCGCCGTGCTCGAGGTGCTCGTCGCCGCAGAAGGCGGCGTCGTCAGCGCCGAGGAACTGCTGGAGCGGGCCTGGGACGAGAACGCCGACTCGTTCACCAATGCTGTGCGCATCACGGTCTCGGCTCTGCGCAAACGCCTCGGTGAACCTCAGATCATCGCCACCGTGCCCGGCGTCGGATACCGAATCGCCGCCCAGGCGGACATCAGGCGTGAGGGCGATGCGGGTGCATAGAACACCGGGCATGAGCGTCCGCCTCAAATTCACCCTCAGCTATGCGGGCTTCGTCATGCTCGCGGGCACGCTGATGCTGGCCACTGTGTGGGTGTATCTGCTGCGCGGCCTGCCCGATGCAGCGAGCAGCCCCAAGGGGCTCGTGCCCGTCCGCACCATCGTGCTGCACGCCTACGCTCCGGCGACGGCCGTCGTGCTGACGCTTCTGCTGGTGTTCGGCCTGCTGGGAGGGTGGCTGCTCGCCGGCCGAATGCTCGCCCCACTGACCCGCATCACCGACGCCACCCGCACGGCCGCGAACGGGTCGCTCTCCCACCGGATCGAGCTGGAAGGCCGCAAGGACGAGTTCCGCGAGCTGGCCGACGCCTTCGACACCATGCTCGCGCGCCTCGAAGCGCACGTCGCCGAGCAGCGGAGGTTCGCGGCCACCGCCTCCCACGAGCTGCGCACCCCGCTGGCGATCACGAAAGCCCTGCTCGAAGTGACGCTCAACGACCCGACGCGAGACCTGGGCGAGCTTGTCGGACGCCTCCACAACGTCAATGCCAGGGCGATCGACCTCACCGAGGCATTGCTCCTGCTCAGCCGTGCCGACCAACGATCCTTCACCCGGGAGCCCGTCGACCTGTCCCTGTACGTCGAGGAGGCCGTGGAGACACTGTTTCCCTTGGCGGAGAAGCATGGCGTCGCCATCGAAGCCACGGTCGACATCACCCCGACCATCGGCTCCCAAGCGCTTCTGCTGCAGCTGACGGTCAATCTCATCCATAACGCGATCGTCCACAACCTGCCCGGTCGGGGCACCGTGCGGGTGACAACCGGCATCCATCCCGGAAGCGTGACGCTCAGCGTCGAGAACACCGGCGAGATCCTCCCGGCACAGCTGGTCTCGACCCTCACCGAGCCCTTCCGGCGCGGCACCGAACGCATCCGCCAAGACCACGCGGGCGTCGGCCTGGGCCTGGCCATCGTCAAGAGCATCACCGAAGCGCACGACGGAACCCTCACCATCGTCCCGCGCCCCGGAGGCGGCCTCCACGTCACGGTGCGGCTGCCGGCCGCGCCTGCGCCGCAAACCTTCAACGGGTGATCCTGGCTTCCGCAGCTGATGGTGGGTCCTGGGCGCGGATGAGAGTGATGTCACAGGGCGCGTATGCAGCTTCCCACCTGGCGATGGCCGTCCTGCACGCCGACCGCGACCACGACGCCGCGCAGGCTCGCGACGCGGCGGTGGCGTTCAAGCTGGACAGCTCCTTCAAGGAGTGCGGGCACCCCGAGAGCCGGTGGCCGAGGTGCCCGCCCGAGTGCAAGATCCGTCACCGCAACGCGGCCCGATGATATTCCCAGCAGCCGAAATGCAGGATCACCGCCGCAAGCACCACTCCACGAACCGGCTGATGCTCGGGTCCACCTGGGCGCTCTCGTCCGCGACGGCCGCGGTACAGAAGTAGCGGACCTCCTGGAAGTCAAGTTCCATGGCCTGGACCAGGCTGTACAGGCCGAGCTTGTCGAGGATCCAGGCGCGGGCGGCGCCGCTGTCGCCCGATGGGTCCGGGCACAGGCCGTGTTCGGCGAGCAGGTCGGTCTTGCTGATCGCGACGGCGAGCCGTGACTGCCGCACCGGAGCGCCCATCGCGGCCACCGCCTGGACGGACCGGCCGAAGACCTCCTCTGGGTGGACGGTGGAGGCGAGGGTGCGGTCCAGCAGGCTGTCCGGCGCGGGTTCCAGCCGGGTCCAGAAGTCCTCCACCGCCATCGGGTCGAGGACGAAGACGAAGGTGCGCGCGGCTCGGGCGTAGCGCAGAGCGTCGGTCTCGTCCCGGTCGACGAAGCGCTCACCGGCAGTGTCGAACAAGTGGACGAGGCGTTCGGTGCGGCCGGCACCGAGAGTGACGGAGTGCGCGCGGGGCAGTGCCTTCTGGGTGCCGAGGGTGTGCCCGCGCATCCGCAGCACCTCGCGGAGCACCTGGTAGCCGCCAGCGGAGTCGTCGTCGGCCAGGCGCAGCGCCGGGCCGCCGTTCGCGGCGGCGTTCTCCAGGGCGAGCAGCATCGCGGCCATCAGTTGGGTCTTGCCGGCGGCCCGGCCGCCGATCAGCGGGATGACCACCTCCGGCATATGCCCTGCGTCGGTGTTCATCGGCTTTCCGCAGTGGACGTGGGTGCAGTGGGCCTGGAGCCGGGACTGGCGGCCCATCAGCATCAGCAGGGTGGGCATCCGCTGCCCGCAGGCACAGCGGCGGCGCCAGATGCCGTACCGGCCGGGGCGAATGTCGGTGTGCCGGCGCCGGCAGGTCGTGCGCGGGCAGTCGTAGGCAGGGTAGCGGACCTTCTCGTAGCAGTGCGGGCAGATCATGCCGGTGCGCAGCCGCTTGAGCCAGAGCAGCGCGCGGTCGGCGGCCCGCAGGGTGGTGGCGATGAGCCTGGCCCCGGCGCAGAGCAGGCCGAGCACGAGGGCGTGCAGGGCGGGCAGGAGCAGTAGCAGGGGCACCGCGAGGACGGCCCCGAGGGCGAGGGCGGGATAGAGGGTGAGCCCGTAGGGCACGGTGAAGGCGCGGCTACGGGGCGGGGCGGTGAACTGTCCGGTGGTGACGGCGCGGAACGAGTCGCCGACCGTGCGGGCGTACGACCGCCGTGCCAGCGTGGCGAGTTGGCGCAGGTCGCGGCTGCCAGGGCCGTAGAAGTAGTTGCGGTGGGCAGGGACTTGCTCGTCCTGCGGGCGGTACGGCGGCATGGTGCGGAACTCGGCGGTCCGTCGGAACAGCACGCCGATCATCAACTGCAGGTAGCCCCAGAGGAGTTCCATCACCAGCGCGAGGGCGCGCAGGGCCAGGATGACGGGGGCGACGACCAGGTAGGCGGCGAGCCCGGCGAGGTAGAACAGCGGGACGAGGACGAAGATCAGGATGGCGGCCACGGTCGGTCACTCCTCCCCGGACGAGGTGGGCTTCGGCTTCTCCTCGCGCCGGCGCCGGACCGGCCACAGCGCCGGCAGCAGGCGCGCCGCCCGCCGCGGGCCGCGCCGGTTCTCGGCGATCTCCCGGTAACGGTCGGCGAGTTCGGCGTGGCAGGGCCGCACCGCCCGCTCCAGGCGCTCCAGCTCCGCAAGCGGCCAGTGGTAGGCGGTGTGCTGCCGGACGGCGTTGACCACCTCGTAGTGCGCCTGCGCCATTCCGGCCCCGGAGCGTACGGCGGCGACGGCGGCGATGTGGCTGAGCCGGACCTCGTCGATCCGCTCACCCGTCTCGACCAGCTGCCGCACCCGCGCCAAGTACCGTTCCAGCAGGGCGTGTCCGAAGTTTGGGATGGCATCGCGCAGTCGGCCGACGTCGGCGGGCAGCTGCAGCAGGACCGGGATCAGGCGGTACCGCTTGAGTGCCTGCGGCCCGGCCCACAGGCCGGCGTCCTGAACGGTGAAGACCCGGGCGAGTTCGGTGGCCTCGCGGGCCTCGCTCAGTCCGCGCTCCAGCGCCAGGGTGGTGGACACCCGACGCTGGGTGTCGAGGCGCAGGCCAGCCAGGCGGTCCGGGCTGGAGAGCAGCCCGTACAGCCGCAGGCACAGGTCGAGTTGCTCCTCGCCGTCGATCGGCTGGTTCGCGGCGCGGTCGAGCCACTGACCGACCTCCTCGTCCCGGAGCACCTCGACGGGCAGCGCGCGGACGATCTCGATCGCTTCGAGGTGGGTCCAGGTGCGGGAGGGGTGGCGCCACAGCCCGCGCAGCAGCTCGGCGTCGGGTACGGCCTGGCCGCGCAGGTGCAGGATCCGCAACAGCATCTCGGCGGTGCGCTCGGGCTGGCGCTCGGCGCGGGCCCGCCAGTAGTGCTCCAGGAGCAGCGGGCGGCCGGTGAGGTCGCGCTCGGTGAGCAGGGCGGCGGGGAACTGGGTGAAGAGCTGTTCCTGGCCGGCCCGGCTCTCCAGCGCCTCCTCCACGGCGGTCGCCAATGCGGCGCGCACCGGTGAGAGTTCGGCGGCCAGCCATTCCACCTCGCGGCGCAGTTCGGCGCCGGGGGCGGGGGTGGCGAGCAGAGCGCGGGCCAGGGCGAGGGTCTCGCGGTCCAGCACCTCGGGTGCCGGGGCCAGGTCGGCGCCGAGCGCCCAGAGCAGCAGCCGGGCGCGCTGCCGGGTGTCGGTGGTGCTGGTGGCCAGCAGGCGCTCCCAGAGCGCGGTGGCCTGCCGACGGGCGTCCCGGTCGGTGATCGGGGTGGGGGCCACGGCGTCCTCGGCGGCGCTCATGTGGGCACGCATCCGGGATTCGTACAGCCGGCCCTCGATCTCCTGGTGCAGCGCGGTGTCCCCGGCGGCGCGGGCGACGCCGCTGAGCACGGCCAGGTGGGCGTCGTCCAACTGCCGGTGGCCCCGGTATAGTTCGCCGACCACCTGGGCGCGGCGGGTGCCGAGGTGGTCCGCGCCGGGCAGCCAGCGGGTGAGCGCCCGCGCCTCGGCGCCGGTGAGCGCGATGCCGCCCGAGGCGGCCGCGGCGGCGACGGGTGCGTACCAGTCCTCCGGGCGCTCCTCCGCGCCGTGGGTGAACTCGGCCGCCCAGGTCCACACCGGGCGCACCGAGCCGACCCCGATCCGGGCCAACAGGTCCACCAGTGCGCGGACCGCCTCCGGGGCGGCGGGCTGCGGGAAGCGGCCGCGGGCGAAGTCGAAGACGGTGTAGGCCTCCTCCTCGTCCGCCCCGAAGTCGAGCTGCGCCTCGGGCACCGTGCCGATCAGGTGCAGCCGGCTGCGGGCCGGGCGCAGCACGTAGGTGGCGAAGGAGAGCCTGCGGGCGAGCGGGGGCGGCAGCAGGTAGCAGACGGCGGCGAACCAGTGGGCGATCTGCTCGGTGGTGTGGTCGGTGACCACGACTGAGCCGTGTTCGGTGAGCGCGGCGAACACGGCGGCCAGCAGCTGCGGCAGTTGCGCGGCGTGCGGGTGCGCGGCCAGGAACTCCTGGACGCTGCGGGCGGTCAGCGGGCCGCGCGGGGGCGCCGCCAGGACCGGGATCTCGGTGCTCGGCGAGACCTGCCCGCGCCACACCGGGGAGTTCCACAGCTCGATGCCGAGCAGTCCGCGCCCGGCCGCCGGGAAGTCCTCGCTGTGCAGGGCGTGGGCGAAGTAGTTGCCGAACCGGCGGGCCGAGTCCCGGCCGACGTAGCGCACGCACAGGGCGGTCGCGGTGCGGCCGCGCTGGTCGTACGGGCGGTAGCAGAGGTTGACCGGGCAGCGGTCGAGTTGCTCCGGGGTGTCCGACTCGACCAGGGAGCGGGGCGGTTCGTACCCGGCGAGCGCCTCCACGGCCTGCCGGGTGCCGGCGGTGACGCCCTCGCTGACGGCGTTGAACTGGAAGCCCGAGAAGCCGCTCAGCCCGTGCTCGCAGGAGGTGTAGTAGAGCTGCTGGAAGTGCGCACCGGAAGCCGCTGCGGCGCCGGCAGCATCGGCGGACGTGCGGTCGTTCATCCGCGCCCCACCTTCGGGACCGAGCCGAACTCGCTGAGCAGCCACAGCAACGGGTCGGCCACCCGGTAGGGCTGGATGCCGGTGGCGGCGATCCGGGCGTCGGGGGTGGGGTTGCGGCCGAGCGCGGAGACGCCGAAGTAGCGGTAGCGGGTGTAGTGGTTCTCCAGCAGCTGGTCGATCGGCACGCCGTCCCAGTCCTTGAGCAGCCGGCGCACCTCCTCGTGCACGCTGAGGCTGTCGCCCACGTCGAAGCGGTCGCGGGCCGGGGCGTAGTCGCGCAGTGGGCTGGCGCCGTCCAGCAGGTGCCAGAAGGCGTCCATCTTGGAGAACACCACCGCGACCGGGACGTCGATCTTCTGTGTGGAGCCGCCCGCGAGCAGCATGTTCGTCACCCGGGACAGGACGTTCACGGGCGCGTCGAGCCCGGTGGTGCCCGGCAGCGGGGTACCGGGCAGGGCGCCGTCCCGGGCGCCGGGCATCTGCAGCGGGTCGAGCAGCAGGATGATGCCGTCGGCGTTGGTCAGGTAGCGGGTGTTGAGCTCCACGCTCTCCTTGGAGCTGAAGTCCTCACCGGCGGTGTCGAAGAACGACAGCACGGTGTGCTGCGGACGTTCGCCGAGCAGGGTGCGGCGGCGCAGGCTGAAGCGGAAGACCAGCGGGTCCACCCGGTTGAGGTTGGTGGAGGCGGTCTGGGTGCCGGGGAACAGCTGGTTGTCGCGGTAGAGGCGGTCCTCGTAGTCGGTGCTGTAGCGGCGCATGGTGGCGTCGTCCAGGCCCAGCAGCGCCGCGCCGAAGGCCTCGCCGATCCGGTTTCGGACCTCGTGCAGCAGGACTGTCATGTACACCGTCTTGCCGGAGGCCTTGGCGCCGACCATCGCGATCAGCCGGTTGTCCACCCTCCCGAACTGGACGGGGAGTTCGGAATGGCACACCGGGCAGATCCGGTAGGTGGTCTCGCCGTCGCAGTCCGGGCAGGCCGCCGTCGGCTTGCGCCCGTCGGCGGCGAAGTCCGGTCCGAGGTCGTGGCTGCGGCGCGGCCCCATGCGCTCGTCCAGCACCTGGTCGCGGCGGCGCGCGCACTGCTTGCCGGTGCGGCTGAGCCGGCTGTTGCAGCGGAAGCGGATCTCGCGCGGGGCGAAGCTCTCGTAGCAGTAGGGGCAGGTGTGCCGTCGGGCCATCAGGTCACTCGCAGTCTGTGCAGTGCGGTCGGGCGAATGTCGATGCCGGCGTCAGTGGCGGCGTCACCGTGCGCCGGGAAGCAGACCAGCCAGGAGGGGCCCTTGGTGGCGGGCAGCGGGAACTCGACGGTCAGCGGGGTGCGGGCGGGCAACCGCTGCGCCCGCACCTCGTGCACCACGGTGCCCTCGGCGGTGCTGGTCGGCCGGAACCGGCCGAGGCCGTGGACGATCCGCAGGTCGG
Organism: Kitasatospora sp. NPDC001159; assembly: GCF_053598235.1. NCBI lineage: Bacteria > Bacillati > Actinomycetota > Actinomycetes > Kitasatosporales > Streptomycetaceae > Kitasatospora > Kitasatospora sp. NPDC001159. Next base: position 26,595 of record NZ_JBSFJV010000016.1, on the reverse strand, counting down.
GCAGGTCGCAGCCGTTCTCGGCGGTGAAGGTGACGGTTGCCACCCGGCCCTTGAGCCTGCGGCGTACGGCCGGCTCGTACTCCACCACCCGCGGCTGCGCGGGCACGATCAGCGCGGAGGAGCCCTCGCAGTCCACGCCGGAGCCGGTGACCAGCGCCTCCACGGTGAGGGTCACCGCCTCGCGGCCGACGGCCAGGTCGAGCCCGCCGTCGTGCTCGTACGTCCGGCGGCGGCAGACCAGGTCCCCGTCCGAGCGGCGGTCGGCGGCGCCGCTGCCCGTACGCTCGCCCCGCTCCCGCTGCCAGCGGACCCGCGCGCTCAGCGCGCCGTCGGGCCAGGCCCACAGGACGAGCAGGTGATCGCCGCGCCGGACGGCCTGCAGGTCGGCGACTGGGACGGCGAAGGTGCCGGCGGGCGGGGCTTCGGTGGGCGGGATGGGGGGTGCCGTGGTCTCCGGGGGCGCCGTGGTCTCCGGGGGTGCTGCGGTCTCCGCAGGCGCTTCGCTCCGATGGGGTTGCACGCCGCGGTGGGGCTGCTCGTGGCGGCGCTGGGGGATGACGGTCTCGTGGGGCGGCTCGACCGGGACGACGGGCGGCTCCTGCGGCTCCGGCAGCTCCGGCAGCTCTTGCGGCTCCTCCGGCCCGAGGGCGGTGGTCCCGGGGTCCGGGTCGGTCACCGTCGCCGTCGGAGTCACCGCCTCGGCCGGCCGGGTGCGCGGTTCCGGGTCCTCCACCACCGGGCCCGGGGTGCGTACGGCCGGCTCGGGGTCCAGCAGCAGGTACTCGTCCCGGGGCCTGGCGGCCCTCGGCGCGGGACCGCTGACCACTCGCAGGACGCCGAACTCCCGTCGCAGCAACAGGCCCTGGACGACGGCGAGTTCGGGCCGGTGGCAGCGCACGGTCAGGCCGCGGGCGGCCGGGAGCGCCTCGATCCCGGCCCGGTGCCCGGGGGTGACGGACAGGCCGCCGGCCAGCAGCACGGTGTCGACGGCTGGCTCGGCGGTGAGCTCCTCGGTGACGGCCGCGAACATCCGCTGGTACAGCGGCGCGACGGCCCGGTCGAGCTCGGCCCGGCTCAGTTCCACCGGCAGGCCGTCCCAGGCCGGTTCCAGCACCTGCTCCGCCGCGCTGAGCCCGTGCCGCAGCTGCTGCGCCGCCCGGCGCGGGTCGGCGCTCACCGGGAGCCGCCCGGCGAGGTGGGCGGCGAGGGCCGCGTCCCAGTCCTCGCCACCGAGGCGGTCGCTGCGGGTGCGCACGACGCGGACGGTGAGGTCGGGGGTGATGGCGACCACGGTCAGGTCGAGGCTGGTCGCCCCGTGGTCGCAGACCAGGACGCTACGGTCCACGCCCTCGGCGACCGCACCGTAGTGCAGCGCCACGGCCACGGGATCCGGCACTACCCGCTCCACCCGCAGCCCGGCGGCCTCGGCGGCCCGGCGCAGCTCGTCCTCGCCCTCGCCGGCGGCGGGCAGCCCGAGCACCACCGACCGGTCCGGATCGGCCCCCGCGCCCTCGCCCGCCGCGGCGAGCAGGGCCGACAGGGCACGAGCCGGGTCGAGGACACCGTCCACTCCGTCGAGCTCGACTTCCACGACGTCCGGTTGGCCGCCCGGGCTGTTCCGGGCGAGGCGCCCGTACCGGTGCCCCAGGTCGATCGCGATCACGTCCATCCTTCCTCCTGCGCGCGAACCCAAACGGTGCCGTCCGCTCCGGCCCCGACCCGCAGCCGGCTCCCGGGCTGCGGGCGGTGTTCCAGGAGGTAGCCGACGACCGCCGCCCGCACCCGCTCCAGCTCGTTGCGGATCTGCCGGCCCCCGTACGCCTGGTGCTCCGGGTCCGACATCCGCTCGACGATCCACGGGTGCAGCGTGGCGGTGTCGGGCAGCAGCTCGATCCGGTGGCGTTCCCGTACGGACTCGCGGAGTTGGGCGAGCAGCCGGTCGGCGATGCGCACTACGTGCTCCCGGCGCAGCATGTCGAAGACCACCACGCCGGGCTTGAGCCGGCCGTAGATCTCCGGCCGGCCGATCTGCCGGAACTTGTCCTCCACGGCGCGGGTGAAGTGCGCCTCCAGTTCGGCGTACGAGGGTTCGCCGCCGGCGTCCAGCAGGCCGCGCAGCTCCTCCGCGCCGGTGTTGGAGGTGAAGATGATCAGGCACTCGGAGAAGTGGGCGGTCTGCCCGCGGCCGTCGGTGAGCCGGCCGTCCTCCAGGACCTGCAGGAACTTGTCCAGCACCTTGGGGTGGGCCTTCTCGATCTCGTCGAACAGCAGCACGCTGAACGGCCGTTCCTGCACCCGACGGGTCAGTTCGCCGCCCTGTTCGTAGCCGACGAACCCGGGCGGGGCACCGGCCAGCCGTTCGGCGGAGTGCTCCTGCTGGTACTCACTCATGTCGAAGCGGGCGTACGCGCTCTGGTCACCGAACATCAACTCGGCCACTGCCTTGGCGAGTTCGGTCTTGCCGACGCCGGTCGGGCCGACGAAGAAGAACGCTCCTCGGGGCCGGGCGGTACCGGAGTGGCCGAAGTCGATGCCGACGAAGGCGGATTGGAGAGCCGAGGTGACGGCGTCGACGGCCGGGGTCTGGCCGACGACCCGGCGGGCGAGCAGCTCGGCGGCCCGAGCGATGGTGTCCCGGTCGAGCTGGGTCCACGGGTCGACGCTGACGTTGAGCCGGTGCAACTCCAGGAGCTTGTCCGGCTTCTGCAGCGGCGCGTCGCGCAGCCAGGAGGTCCGGGCGAGGGAGTCGATGTCCCAGCCGGTCATGCCGTCGGTGGCGCCGACCAGGGCTTCCAGGTCGGCGGGCGTGGCGTCCGCCGAGCCGTTGAACCGCTGCCGCAGCCAGTCCAGCCACAGCCGGCGCTCGCTCGGGTCGGGCCGGCTGAGGTGCAGGGTGGCGATCCGGGGGTCCTCCAGGTGGAACCAGCCGGGCAGCCGTCCGACGTCACCGACCGCGCAGAGTACGGCGTTCCGGGCGTGCGGGCCAGGGCCGGCCGCCGTGTGCGGGGTGACCGCCTCCGTCATCGCGGCCCGCAGCCACAGGTAGCCGCGGTGCGATTCGGGCTGGCCGGGCGGGAGCTGGTGCTCCACGTCCTCGAAGACGAAGGCGACGGCCGCGTCGGGCGAGACGACCAGACGTCGGACGGTGGCGAGGATGTCCTCGAAGTTGCGCGGACGGGCGGCCGAGCGGGCGGCGAACAGCCGCTCCCGGCCGCGCTGCCGCTCGGCGCCGCGGGTGGTGTGGGCGGCCGCGGCCGCTCCGGGGTCGGCGGGGCCGTCCTCGGAGCTGGGCGGCGCAGTGGCGGTCTGCTGGGCGGGCAAGGCGGCCACCAGCTGGTCGTAGCGCTCCGCGTGGCCCGGGAAGGGGAAGGTCAGGCCGCCGACCGGGTCCCACCAGCCGACCACCTCGGCGCCGCGCAGTTCGAGCAGCCCGGCGACCACCTCCCGGAAGGCCGCGGGCCGGTCCTCGAACCACCAGCGGTCGCGGATCTGCCCGTCCAGGACGACCTGCCGCCCGCGCCGCAGCTCCCAGTCCAGGGAGATCGCCCAGAGCGGCATCATGCCGTCCGCCACGGCCCGCCGACCGGCCTGGGCCGCGCCGTCGTGACGGTCCTGACGGGGAGCCGGAGGCGCGGTGCCGCCGTCGGTGGCCGGCTTCGTCCAGTCGACCGTGCTCATTGCTGCCACCGCCACTCCACCGTGTTCGGCAGCGGCCGGCTCTGCTTCCGGGGCGGCTTGCCGTCCCAGGTCAGCTCGCCGGGGACGAACTCCTCCTGCTCGCCGATCACTTCGTGCACCCGCTCCAGCAGGTCCTCGGTGGCGTCGCAGACCGCGCCCTGCGGGTCGGGGTGTAGCGCCACATCGGGTTCGCCCTCCACCTGGTAGACGAGGACGGGGCTGCCGTCCTCGCCGGTGGCGACGGTGGTCTCGTACAGCGCTCCGGTAGCGCGTTCGAAGCGCATCACCAGGGCGTCGCCGTGGTCGCCGCCACCGAGGAAGGCGAAGCCCTCGCCGAGCATGGCGTCCTGGAGCGCCTGCGCGAGGTCGGTGCGCCGGGTGTGGGCGAGGTGCAGTTCGTCCAGGCGGGTCTCGGCCTCGGCGAGCGCGGCCTCCAGGGCCGCGACGGCGTCGAGGGCCACTTCCGGGGCCGGGGCCGCGAGCACGGCCTCGGCGGAGTGCAGGGCCCGGTCGAGCCGGCCGGCGAGCTCCGGGTCGGCGAGGTCACGGGCCTCGGCGGCCGCGTCGGTGACGGCGGGCCGGACGACGCCGAGCCGGTCGCTCGCCTCGCCGAGCAGCGCCGCGAGGCGCTCGCGTTCGGCCTCCTCGGCCGCGACGCGGGCGGCGGCCTGTTCCGCGGCCTGGCGCCGGGCCTCCTCCGCCGCCTGCAGCCGGGCTTCCTCCACCTGCTCCTGCGCCCGCCTCCGGGCCTCCGCCGCCTCCGACTCCGCCCGCCGCTGCTCGGCCACGGTCGCGGCGTGCCGAGTGAGCGCGTGCTCCACCGTGCCCAGCAGCGCCGCGAACCGGGTCTGCGCGCCCGGGCCGGACTCGGCGCGCAGCCGGTCGAGCAGTTCCGTGCAGCGCTGCCGGCCCTCCGCGTCGCGGGCCGCCGCGTCCGGTCCGAGCGCGGCCAGCCGCTCCTCGAACCCGGCCAGCAGGGCCGCCCGGTCCCCACCTGCCGTGGAACTCCCCGGCAGGCTCACGATCCGGCCGCGCAACTCCTCGATCGCCGCGCCGAGCCGCCCGCCACCGCCACCGCCACCGCCACCGCCCCGCTGTTGCAGTCGCGCCAACTCGGCCTCCAGGGAGTCCAGTTCACTCCCCGGGCGGCTCTGCCGCGCCCGCTCCAGCAGCCGCCGCACCTCCGCTAGCCCGCGCGCATCCGCCCCGGCCTGCTCCTGGTCCATCCGCCGGGTGTGCGCCTCCCGCTCGGCGGCCCGCCGCCGCGCCGCCTCCTGCCGGGCGCGCTCCACCTCCGCCCGGGCCCGCTCGCGACGGGCGGCCGCCTCCTGCGCGCGCCGGGCAGCGAGCTCCGCGCGTTCCCGGGCACGCCGGGCGGCGAGCTCCGCCCGTTCCCGGGCCCGCTGTTCCTGCTGCCGACGGCGTTCGGCCTCGCGCCGGCGGCGGAGCTCCTGCTCCCGCCGCGCGTACACGGAGGCCACCTGGACCGTGCTGTACTTCGGTGATCCGCTCATGCGTCCCTCCCGGCCTCGGTGCGCAGGACGAATCCCCGCGCGGCGAGCTGCTCCTCAAGTCCCTCCCGGAAGCCCGGAGTCGGCGGCACACCGGCCCAGGAGAGCGATCCGTCGGGCTCCACCGACACCTCGACGCCCGCGCTGGTGTCGGGCTCGGCCGGAACCTGCGCGTAGCGCTCGCCGAGCGCGATCAGCTGCTGGTTGGCCGAGCCGCGCCAGCGCAGGGCGGCGTGCCGCGCCGCCACGTACGGGCCGTCGACCAGCAGGTCGAGGCGCTCCAGCAGGGCGCGCCGGTCCGGGCCGCCCGCGCGCAGTGCCTCGTGGCGGTAGCCCGAGTACGCCATCGCGCTGAACTCCGGTCGCCGCGCCCGTACCGCGTCCAGCAGTTCGGCCAGCGCGCCCGCCTGCGCGAAGGGTTCGCCGCCGGACAGGGTGACGCCCTCGATGTCGGGCAACCGGCAGAGCCAGTCGGCGAGTTCGGGCACGGCCAGGGGCATTCCGCCGTCGAAGGGCAGCGTCTCGGCGGCGACGCAGCCCCGGCAGCGCAGCGGGCAGCCCTGCACCCAGATCACGGCGCGCACGCCGGGGCCGAGCACGGTGCAGCGGTCCAGCCGCCGGGCCACGGAGAGTCGGGTCACTTCGGCCATGCCTCAGCCCTCCCCCCTGCCCCGGGAGCGGCCGTCGTATGCTCGCCCCCGCTCACCTCTGCCACGTCGCACCACGGGCACCACGGCCGCTCCACCGTGTGCACGTGCCGGGCGTCCGCCGCGCAACCGCGCAGCCGGTTCGGCGCGGCCTCGGCGGCCAGCGCCTCGGCCCACGCGCAGGCCGAGGGCCGCACCCCGCCGAAGGCGGCCAGGAACAGCTCCCGGAGCCGTCGCGGCAGCAGGTCGACGGGCGGGGCGGAGCGGGGCAGCACCACCGAGGCGCGGTCCAGCAGCCGGCAGCGCCCGTGCAGCACATTGTCGTCGTACGAGAGGTAGGCTCCGCCGTCCCCGGGGTGCCCGGCGAAGGGGTGCAGGCCGTCGGTGAGCAGCTGGTGGACGAGGACGGCGAGGACGAAGTCGTCGGCCGCGCGGTCCGGCGGGGTGCCGGGCTGCGCGCCGATCCGCTCGGGGGCGGTGTAGCCGGGGGTACCCATCCGGCCGGGAAACAGCTCGCCGGCATCGGTGAACTGCCAGGAGTCGACGTCCGCGATGGCGACCCGGCCCTGCCCGTCGACCCACAGGTTGTCGGGTTTGAGATCGCCCACCACGTAGCCCTCGGCGTGCAGGTCGGCGACCAGCCTGGCGAGGGAGCGGGCGGCGGCGAGGGTGGTCGCCCAGGTCGCCTGCGGCAGCGCGGTGCGCCGGGCCGCCGGGGCGAGCAGGTGGGCGAAGGGGTGGTGGTCCCGGCGCAGGTCGGCCATCAGGTAGCCGTCGACGGCCGCCCCGTCCGGCGGGCCGTCGGTGCGGACGGCCGCCAGCGGCCAGGCGATCCGTACGGGGGTGTCGGCGAGCAGCCGGACGGTGCGCGGCTCGCGCCGCTGCCGGACCAGTCGGGCGATCCGGCGGCGGTAGGCGGCTGGGGTCGGCGGGTCGGGGACGAGCTTGGCGACCAGCGGGCGCGCGTCGTCGACGGCGTACACCACGCCTTCCGAGCCGTTGCCGATCCGCTCGGTGAGCCGCCAGACGCGCCCGGTGTCGGACACCACGGTGAGGGCCATGCTCACCGCCCGTCCAGCACGGCGCACAGCACCGTCAGATCGTCGCCGGTACGGGCCGCCGCGGGGCCGGAGAGCAGCGCGCGCAGCGGCTCGGCGTCGCCGCCGTTGGCGCGCAGGGTGGCGGCGAGCCCGCAGAAGAACCGCGTCGCGGGCACCGGGCCGGCCTCCGGGGGCAGCCCGTGGACTTCGGGGTGGTCCAGGCTCAGGGCGGCGCAGCCGTCGGTGGCGAGGACGACGCCGCTCAGCTCCGGCTCCCACACCACGAAGGTGCGCACCCGCAGCGCGGCGCCGGGCGAGGAGAGGAACACCGGCCCGGGGCCGCCGGGGGCGGGCGGCGGCAGCACCAGGTGGCAGCGCTCGGCGGCCCTGGCCTCCCGGGTGAGGACGGTGCCGAAGCAGTCGCCGACCGAGACGAAGGCGACCCAGGGCGGGCGCACCACGGCGGCGGCAACGGTGGCGGCCAGCGCGCCGACGTCGGCCGCCTCCCCGGTGGTCGCGCCGAGCACGGCCTGCGCGGCGCCCAGGTACTCGGCGACCAGCCGGGCCCCGCCGGCCGCTGCCCAGCCGGTCCAGGCTTCCGGGGCGTCCCCGGTGGCGGGCACGCCCTCGGCCAGCACCCGGCAGGCCGCGTCGACGGCGAGGTGGGCGCCGAGCGCGCTGCGCTCCCGGCTGCCCGCGCCGTCGGCCACGGCCAGCACCACCGCCCCGCCCAGGTCGGCGGCCTTGAAGGCGTCCTGGCATCCTCGCCCGGCCGCCAGGTGCCCGCTCCCCTGGACGACGGCGCCTGCAACGATCACCGGTGCTGCTCCTCTAGCCGCCGCATCCGTTCGAGCTTGTCGTTGTACTGCCGCACCTCGCGGTGGATGTCCTCGGCGGTCCGGTCAGGCGTGATCCGGTCCGAACTCTGGAACAGCAGGTCCAGGATCTGCCCGAAGCTCAGCTCCTCCAGCATCAGCGCCGCCTTGGGGGCGAGCACCTGCAGCAGCTCCAGGTCGGCGCCGCGCACCCCGATCGCCTGCAGCACGAACTCGCCGCGCTCCTCGCCCAGGCGCACCCGGCGGGCGGTGTCCGCGAGGGCGGCCGGCTCCATCCGGTTGCCCTGGGCGTCGCTCGGGGCGCCGTCGGTGAGCACCCAGAGGAAGGGCCGCCGCACCGGGACGTGCTGCTGCTGAAGCGTCCGGTAGCGGGCGCCGGCCAGCTCCAGGGCCATCCCGACGGCGTCGGTCAGCCGGGTCAGTCCGGAGGCCGCCAGCCGGGGCGGGCGCATCCGGTCCACCGGCACGAACAGCCGCTCCGGCTCCGCCTGTTCGACCGGCACCAGCTCACCCCGGCCGGCGTCGAAGACCCGCACCCGCGAGTCGAAGGCGACCAGGCAGACCTCCACCCGGGCGCGCAGCCGCGGGGTCGTGCGCTCCCCGTCGAACCAGCGGGCCAGCGCGTCGTTGAGCGCGTCGATCCGCGGCTGCTCGGCCGGGCGGCCCATCGAGGCCGAGGTGTCGAGGAGCAGTACGACGGGCTGCCGCTCGTGGTAGCCCTCGGCGGGGCCGAAGTCGTACGTGTTGCTCATCCGCGCGCTGCCCCGTCCCGGTCGGCGGGGCGGGCGACCAGCCGACCGTTTGTCTCGTCGAGGCCGACGACGACCTCCGTTCCGCGCGGGGTCGCGGGGGCCTCCGGGAGCATCCGCAGCAGGACGCCCTCGACCAGGACGTAGGTGTCCGGGGCGGGCCAGGTCACGGTCCGCCCCTCTGCCCCACGGGCCCACTCGTCCATCGCGTCAGCCATCCACACCCCCGTGTGACCGTCCGTCAACTCACGATCCCGGAAGCGGTGTCCGGGAGGTGATCACCTTTCCATCGGACCACCCGCGCGCGCAACCGCGATCACCCCCGTGGATCGCGGTGGTGTGCTCTTTTTTCCTCGCTTGCACGCCCTTCCATTGCACCGGATCAGCCGGTCGCCCGCCGGTCGCGTGCGGGGCGGATCCCGGCCGGAATGCGCTCCACGAGTGCCGCGGCCTCCGGCGTGCGCACCACGAAGTGCACGTCCCACGGCTCCCCGCCCGCCAACTCGGCCTCCACGGCTGCCCACACGGCGGCCAGGCCGGCCTCGTACGACAGGCCGCCGCGCCCCGAGCCCAGGAGCGGGAAGCACACCGAGCGCAGCGGCGGGTCGAACCGTTCGCGCTCCTCGGCGAGCAGCGCGAACGCCCGGGAGACGGCCCGGGTGACATCGGAGGGCAACACGTCATAGTCGTTGGTCCCGGCTCGGGGGACCGCCACCGCCGCGTGATAGATCCGGCGAACTCCCCGCTCCGCCAAGGCCCCTGCGCCAGTGGCCGCCACCGTCCCGGGCAGCACGGCACGCCCCGCCACCCCGCGTCCGGCCGCCCAGGCGCGCAGCTCCTCGTGCAGCGGGTCCGCCAGCACGTCACCGGTCACCCCGCGCCGAGCGGCCGCCCGGCGCAGCGAGGCGGCCACCGAGGACTTGTACGGCTCGGGCAGCGCGAAGTACACGTTCGAGGGAGAGACGACCACGTCCACCTCGCGCAGCAGGTCCACCGGGTGGACGTGCAGGGCGAGCGCCACCGGCCGGTCGCCGGCGATGACCTGGACCGTCCGGTGGGTGCCAGCGCTCGCCCTCGCGGGGGCCGGGCCCGGCTCCGCGGCGAGGCGCAGGATGTGCTCCGCGACCTGCTCCAGGACCATCACCTCGTGGTCCTTGCGGAACCGCTCCACGCTCACCCCGTACACCCCGGCCGCCCGCGCCCGGCGGTCGGAGGCCGGCCAGTCCCGGGTGCCCTGCGCCAGGCCCAGGGTGTACTCGGCGGCGGTTCGCAGCGTCCCGGCGTCCAGCCGCGCGACGGCCAACCGCAGCAGCGCCTCGACGGCTGCGCCGGGGGTTCGGGCGGCAGCGGCGGCAGTGGCCTCGGCGGCGGACTCCAGGGCGGGCAGCGCGCGCCCGCGCAGGCGGACCAGCCCGGCCCGCCGGACTTCCTTGAGTTCCAGCACAAATGACCCGGAGTCAGGGACGGGTGATGCCATGCGCCCACGATGGCATCACCCGTCGACGACGCACAAGTTGTGGGCGATCACCTCCGCGCGAGCGGCCCTGTTCACCACCCCACGGGCGTCGAGACCTCGGCTCGAAGGGGCTTGAGCAGTTCGTTGACCTGCTTGAGGCCTTCCGGGGAGCCGAGGTCGGGGATGCTCCGGTCCGGCACCACCTCCAACGGGCCGCCCTCGCAGTGCTCGACGCGGTCGCGGTAGAGCATCAGGACATCCTCGCGCCGGTTGCGCCGGGAGTCCCAGAGCAGGCCCTGCGCCTCCGGTGCCTGCGCCCGGATCTCGCTCGACCAGCGCCGTGACACGGCGTAGTTGCGCTCGTCGTCGAGGAGCGTCTCCTGGCAGACGGCGGCCAGGTCGGCGCCGGTTTGCAGGCGCACCAGCGTGAGGTCGCACCGGGAGCGCAGGCAGCTCAGCGAGCGCCCCTCGGCCACGGCGTAGAGGACCCCCCTCGTGCCGTTCCCGCCATAGGGCACGGAACGCAGCATGCTCTCGGCGAGGGCCGTGAGCGGTGTCGCCGCCAGGTAGAGGTAGTGATACGGATCGAGCACAGTGCCCTCGAAACGGCCCCCACCGAAGTGGATGTCCGAGAGCTTGTCGTTGAACTGGTCTGGCGCATAGACGGACTTGTGCACCCGCCACAGCTCGGTGCCAGCCGGGATCGTGGTGAGGTTGGGCCGCAGCGCCGTCGTGGTCCTGGGGAAGAATCCGGTCGGGTCGAAGGGACGCTCGCTCATCATTCCCCCTCCACCAGTTGCGCAGCCGCCCCGACCAACTGGTGGTCGGGCAGGCGGCCGAGCAGCGAGGCGGGTGCGCCGCCCAGCCAGCTGTTGTCGCTGAGCCACCAACTCCCGGCGCCCCAGGGGTCGATCTCCGCGAGCAGCAGCCGGTTGACCTCCAGGACGACCCCGTACGGGGCGCCGCTGCCCACGGGGAACTGGAAGCGCGGGTAGCGCGCGCCTTCCGGGGAGCCCGGCACCCGGATCAGCTCGGGCGGTGGCGGGCCGCCGCAGCGGTCCCGGGCCTCCTGCGCCGAGAGAGCCAGCACGTCGAGCAGCAGGTGGCCCGGCCGGGTCTCACCGAGGGGCGCCTCGTCGAACTCCGGCTCCGGCTCTGAAGCAGGCGTCGGCGCTGACAGCCAGGCCAGCAGCTCCCGGGCCACGTCCACGTCCGCCGGTACGGGCGGCGCGGCGACCAGCCGCGAGGATTCCAACGCGGCCCGCACCGGGTGGTCGAACGACAGCGGCCGCAGGGCCCTCCGGACGCCCTGGAGCGCGCTGCGCCGTCCCCGGTCGTCGTCCGCGGTCACGGCGGCGAGCGCCTCCAGTCGACTCAGCAGGACCGCGTACCCCTCCTCGCCGAGTTGTGCGCGGATGCTGTCCCGGTGTTCGCGGATCAGACCGAGCAGTCGCTCCGTCGCCCGCTCGCGGCCCTCGCCGGTACCGTCCTCATTCACGCGTTCCTCGCCTCCTTCGGGTCGTTCGTATCCCCGTGCCCGGACGGACCGGGGTGGCCTTGGTGGATGAAGGCGGCCCAGTACGCGATCCGGTCCAGGCCCGGGCGCCGCAGCTCGCAGATCAGCTCCTCGTGCAGCGAGCTCGGGGGCTGCCGGTCCGGGTCGAGCATCCACAGCTGGGCGGCCCGCAGTGCGTCGACGGGGCTGAGCCGGTCGACGTTCAGGTAGTGGTGGAACACCGCCATGAGCAGCGCGGATGCACCGTCGGAGGCGGCCCACCGGGAGCCGACGACGTCCCGCGCACCGGCCGTGCAGAAGCCCGTGGTGAGGGTGAGCGCCTCGTCGTGGTCGCGGGTCGACAGGTCGGTCTGGCAGGCGCTCAGCACGACCAACGGGCCGTCTTCGTTGCCGTGTTGGGCATCGGGGCGGTCGAGCAGCCGGGTGACCGTGAGCCGGCCCGGGCGGGGATCCGGGGCATCGGAGCCCGCCAGGTGAAGGGCCGAGGCCATGGGGTTCGTTCCTGCCGAGCCGTGCGCGGCCAGGTGGAGCACCGAGACCCCGTCGGCGAGGTACCCGAGGACGGCCTCGGGCGTGCCCGGGGCCAGTTCGTCCTCGGCCAGGTCCGAGACCTCCCCACACACCCGGGCCTGCGGGTAGAAGGAGTCCCGCAGGGCCAACACCTCGACCTCGGCGTCCATCAAGGTCTGGCCCGGGTCGGCGAGCAGGACGGGCGCGGCCGCCGGCGGCCGGGGCGCGAGGCGCGCCGAGCGCAGGAACTGGCTGCCCGAAGCGGCGTAGCTGATCACCGCGGCCTGGCAGAGGTACTCGTGGGGAGGCTCGCCGGGGAAGCGGCCCGCGTGCCAGGGCACGATGCCGAGGCGCCCGCACGGCACGAGGACGATCCGCAGCGGCCGGCCCTCGGCCTCCAGCCGCTTGTCCAGGCCGGCCAGGACCGGGCCGAGCACCGCGCAGGCCCAGTCGCAGAGCGCGGCGAGCGCGTCCTCCCAGGCCTGCCGCAGGTCGGGGTGCTCCTCCCGGGTCTCGCGTACAAAAGCTTCGTGCGCTGCGGCGGCGTCCAGGTAGCTCTCCAGCGAGCCGCTCTCGGCCCGGGAGAGCTGCTCCAGGACGCCCATCCCGGCCCCGAGTTGCGGGCCCACCGCGATGACGATCCCGGGACCGATCTCGCCGCCGGGCACCAGGTACAGCAGCGCGTCCGCACCGCTGTCCGCGAGCCCGTCCGAGAGTTCGCTCAGCGTGGGAGCGGCGAGCAGGCCGTCCTCCTCCCGGTAGCCGAGCGCCTGGAGCGCCCGGCGGCGCAGGGCGCTGGGCAGTTCGCCGGGGACTCCACCGGCGCGGCTCATGCCGTCCACCGTCGCGGTTGCCGCTCGCCAGGCGTCGGCGATCTCGTGGTGCCCGCGCTGCTCCAGGAGTTCCGGGACGGCCGAGGAGGTGGACGCCGCGTGCAGCACCAGCGCGCGCCCCAACTCCAGTGCGGCCACCGCCTCGTGAAGCCTCCCTTGGGAGCCGGCCCACAGCGCGGCCTGGACGCCCCGGCTGGCCCCGGCCCGGGCGGCCACCAGCCCGTGCTCGGCACCGCTCTGCAGGAGGACGTCCGCGGCGAGCGCGGTCAGCGCCTCCTTCGCGGCGTCCAGCGCCCTGGTGTCCGACACGTCCTCGTTCTCGACCGCGCGCACCCGGTACGCCCCGGCCAACTGCCACAGTGCCTCGGCGGCGATCCGCGGGGCCCGGCCCTCGCGGATGCCCTCCCGGACCCGCTCCAGTTCCTCGATCAGGCGGTCGAGAACGCTCCGGTCGCGGGTCAGGCCGTATCGAAGGGCCAGTGCGAGCGCGGCGTTGTAGACCTCGTCCGTCGGGGCGTTCGGCGGCGGAGCCTCGTACTCCTGCACCGGCGTCGGTGGGGTGTCGGTGAGGGCGTCCCGCAGGAGGTCGAAGTCCGGGGCGGTGGGGATCGGGATCTCCGTACCGAACGGCGCCCCGGTCTCCTTCACCGTGGACATCCCGCCTTCCATGACGGCCAGGCTGTCCAGGAGCAATTCCCGATCCCGGGCGACCATGCCGAGTTTGGCCCGCGCGGCACCGAGCGTCAGCTCGACCACTCCCCGGAAGAGGCCGTCCGGGACCTCCTCCGCCAGTTGCTCGGCCTCGGTCACCAGGCCGCGCGCCACCCCCGCGTCGTGCTCGGCGTCCCCGGTCTCCCCGACGTCCATGATCTGGTGGTACAGGTCCATCACCCGGCCCAGGACGGCTGGGTCTCCGATGCCGGGCGGCAGGGAGCCCGCCATCTTCCCCAGGCTGTCCTGGATCGCCGCCATGTGCCGGCGGCCCTCCTCCCGGTCCTGGAGCGTGCCACCGACGCCGGCACCGACGTTGAGCAGCAGCGCCCGGAGCCCTTCCAGGTGGTGGGACTGGTCGAGGCCGGGAGGCTGACGGTCCTGGACCTCACTCAACCGGCCGAGCAGGTGGTTGAGCGCCCGGTGGGGGTCGGTACTGTTCAACGCTTCGTCGAGGCCGTAGCTGGTGGCGCGGACGGCATCCAGACCGGCGACGATGCGGCGAAGGGCGTCGGGATCGAGGACGGTCGCCGGGTCCGGAACAGGTCCGGGACTCGGGTCCGGGACCGGATCCCTGGTCGGGTCGGGGGCAGCCGCCGTTCCGAACATCCTGTCCAGCAACTGACGCAGCTGGTCCGAGAAGGGATCTCCGTCCGGAATCATGCTCGCGAGGAGGTAGTGGAGCCCGGCCGCGCTCGGAGCCGCGATCCCCTGCTGCATCCGGCCCAGCAGTTCGCGGTGTTCCGGCGGCAGCGGGAGGTCCACGATCTCCTTGATCAGCTCGTGGAACTCCTGGGCGACACTCATCATCCCGGCCGGGCCCACCCGCTGCATCCACTCCACGTAGGCCGAGAGGTCGGGTACCGACCCCAGCCCGGGCTGCGACTGCAGGGGCGAGATCAGGTCGGCGAGGAAGAACGCCGCCCACGTGCGGTGCTCGACGCTCACAGCCGCACCCAGCACCGTGGCAGGGTCCCGCACCTCCCGCAGCAGGGACTCCGCGCGCTCCCGGTCTGCCCGCAACCCGCCGGCGTTCCATCGCAGGGTCAGCGCGGCGCCCAACCACATGCTCGCCGCGCTGCGCAGCGCGGGATCGTGGTCCAACAGCGTGGCCAGCTGTTCGAGTTCGCCGATGGACGCGTCGCACTCCCGCTGCGATGGCGCCTCACCGCCGCGGAGAGCGGGAACCAACCGCTTGGCCCGCTCCCCCGCGTCCGTGACCCAGGCGCGCAGCCCCTGTACGCCGCCGTCCTCCACGTCGCCCACCGGCTCCCCGCCTCTCCGGATCCTCGAGTTCCCCCGTGGCTACCCGCCACTATGCCGGGCGCTCGGCCCGGCGGTAGCCGAATCCCACGACCGGACTGTTCAACGCCCGTAATCCGCCCGGGACACGCCCAGTTGGGCCCGCATCTCGTCCCGCACCCGGCGCAACCCGGCCCACCGGGCGTCGATGCCCTGCTGCACGGCCGCCGGCGAGTCGCCGGCCCGGGGCGCGCCGGCGTCGAGGCGGCGGACCATGCCGTAGAGCTCACCCAGGTCTCGGCTGAACGGGCCCGCGAGGTCCAGGACTTGCTCGGGCACCCGCAACTGCGCCTCGGCGTACACCTCGCGGTACTGATCGCGCGCCTCGGCGAGCCGCTGCCGGGCCACCGGGAGGTCCGCGTCCCGGCCAAGCGCGTGCACCTGGTCGGTGAGGGCGGCTAGGTACTGCCGGGCCGCCGCGTTCAACGCGACGTAGCACGAGCGCAGTTCGTGCTCCCGTCGACGCCGCTCCGCCAACTCCTCGGCGCGCTCCTGCTCGCGCCGCCTCCCGCCGTCCGCCGCGCGCTGTGTCAGCAGCGCGGACAGCAGTGTCCCGACGACGCCAACGACCGCGACGCCGAGCGCACTCGCGCCCCCGATGTCCAACTCGGACCTCCGTCAGCCGACTTCGCTGTAGGGCCAGCGAAGCAGCGGCTCCGGACAGGAGCAACGGCTAGCCCGGAGGTCGCCCGTGATTCGACCTGGCGCCGACCGCCTGCGGGTCACCCAAGACGGCACGGTCGGGCCCCGGTGTCCGGGCCCGGCCGTGGCTCGCTCCCCCACCCTCGGGGAGCGGCATCTTCGCATTTCAGGCGCTCGATGCTGACGGGCGCGGAGCCCTCCGAATGGCCTGGGAGATCCGCGCCTCGCATTTCCCGCAGGTCAGCGGGTGCGTCCGCGGGGCTTGAGGGGGTGCCGGGGAGTTCGGGGGCGGGGAGGCGGTTGCCGGGGTAGCCCTGGACGGCGCCGAAGCGGTTGGCGGCGGCCTGCCACTCGGCCCGGACGATGTCCTCGTGGGTGCGGCCGATGGAGTTCCACCACATATCACGGCTTCACCGTTTCGTCCCAGCTCAGGGGCGTGATCGACCAGCTGGGGTCAGCAAAAGGTCAGCAAGACGCCCGGGAGTCGACAACCATGGCCACCATCAACCTCGTCCGCGGCATGGGCAGCTTCTACAAGGAGTGCGAGCACCCCGAAAGCCGGTGGCTGAGGTGCCCGCACGAGTACAAGATCCGCTACCGCAACGCGGCCGGGAAGCAGACCGAGGAGTCCGGGTTCGCCACCCAGGACAAGGCGAAGGCCCGTCTCGCCGAGGTCTACCAGGCGCGGAAGAACTCCCCGCAGAGCCAGCGCAAGGCGGAACGGATCCAGAAGTACGGCTCGATGCAGTTCCACGAGTACGTCGCGGAGTGGAAGGCCGGCCAGCGCCACCTCAGCCCGCAATCGCTGAGGCACCTCGACTCACTCCTCGACCACCATCTCTACCCGGCGTTCCGGAGCCGCCGCATGGGCACCTTCGACCACAAGGTCGTCGACGCCTTCATCCAAACCATGGAGCGAAACGGCGTCGGACTCGCCACCCAGTCCAACGCCTTCGACAAGCTGAAGTCGATCCTCCTCGACGCCCACCGCCTTGGCCTCTACGACGCGAGTCCGCTCGACGGTGTCGCACCGCCCCAATACGACCCCAAGCGCGCCATCATTCCCTCCCCCACCCAGCTCCAGGGAATACGGATGGCCGGCAACGACACCTTCCGCCTCATCGCCGACCTCATGAGCGGCTGCGGCCTGCGCAACGGCGAAGCGGCAGCCGTCAACCTCAAGAACCTCGTCGCGGACGACGTCTACCGCGTCACCGAACAGGTCAGCCAGACCACCAAGGACTACACGCCGCTCAAACACGCAAGGAAGGCGAGTACCGCGACGTCCCGCTACCCACCCGCACCCGGCTGAGCATCCCCTCGTACGCGGACACGTACGGCACCGTCGACGGCTACCTCCTCCGCCACCCCCGGGACCTCAGCAAGTCCTACCCGTACCACCTGTTGCACAACCAGTGGCAGCGCGTCATCAAGCAGTCCGACGACGTCGACATCCCTGAAGGCATGGTGGTCTACGGCCTCCGCCATTTCTTCGCCTCGAACTGCCTCAGCCACAACCTCCCCATCACTGACGTCGCCGAGTGGATGGGCCACAAGAGCATCGACGTCACCTTCAAGATCTACCGCCACCTCATGCCCGGATCCATCGGCCGCGCCGCCCAGGTCCTCGACCTCGGACTCGCCGCCTGAGCACGAGAGGGGTCTGCCCGCCTGGGCAGACCCCTCTCGTGATAGCGGCCTCACGTAGCAGGCAGGCGCTGCTGCTTCACCCACGCCTGAACCTCGGACGCCATGAACTGAAGCTTCGCGTTCCGCCCACTCCCGAACCTGTACGGCACAAGCCCGACCCGAGGCGCTTCGCGGTACACCCACGCAACGGACATATTCAGATACGACGCCGTCTGCTTGACGCTCATGAACTGCTCGGGCACGGGCTCCTCCTGTGTGGCGGCCAGATCTAAACGGAGCCCAAATCTCACCGGATCTCAACGGCTCGGTCGGACCGTCACAGTGTGATATGGGGCATGGCGAACCTTGTCGTCGCCTGCGTGGCCCACTTGACCCCCAGCGGTCGAACGGCCGCCTGACCGATGTCTACCAGTCCGCATCGCCCAGGTCAGGGCCTATTTCATCTGCCCTGCATGATGCCTGATGCCACCTCATGACACCCAGTCCGTGAGAGGCGCGTGAGAGGTAACAAGCAAGTCGACGATCGGGAGTGATTTGCATCGCACTCCGTTGTAGCTCTAATCCCGCCCGCTTTCAGAGCGATGGATGCGCCTCCTCGCTACGCCACAACAGCGCGCGTCAGACTCCAGACAAACGATCCTGCATCGCTGACGGCAGACAGGAACGACTGGAAGCTCCGATCGAGAGCATGCCAATCTACAGGTGGCCGCGAACCGCAGGTGGCGAATCCACGCAGCGCCCGGGCCGGGGATGTCGACGGGAGGACTGCTCCCGGCGAGGCTGGTGACGGTGGTGTCGCAGACCGGGCAGGCGTGTCGGTGCCAGCGCGGCGGCCACCAGGAGTCCCCCGATGCGTCGGGGTGTTGTGAGTCGGGTTGCATGCCGCGGGTCGACAGTCCGCAGAGGGTGAACTGCGCCGGGGTGGGCGCACGGGCGGCGGCGTGGACCCGGACGACGGGTGCCTTCGGCGTGGCGGGCTGCTTGTCGGCTGTGAGGAGCCGTATGTTCGCCGGCCTGTCCAGCTCCAGCAGTGCGATGAGATCCATATCCACCACCGTGACCCGCCCGGGCACCGTGTACATCCGGTCGTTGGCGCGCGGGCGCACTGGGCAGGCGTGAGCATGCCAGGCTCGACCGCACCGAAGCCGCCGAGCGCGCAGCTCGTGCCGGTCCTGGTGCCAGGGGACGTGGGTCAGGCCGCCGTTGCCCTCTGCGCCGCCCATTGGCCCCAGCGCTCCAGCCCGGACGGGCCACCTGGCCCCACGCCGATGCCAGCTCACCCTACGAATCTCCGGGTACGGCCACCAAGGGAAGGTACGACTCGCGCGGCGGAGACAAAGAGGCGCCCCGCACACGGGTACGTGCGGGGTGCCCGCTCATGTGCTGGAGGTCAGGCGGGGCGGATGTGCTCCGCCTGCGGGCCCTTCTGGCCCTGCACGGCGTCGAAGGTCACCCTCTGGCCCTCCTGGAGTTCACGGAAGCCCTGGGCATCGATGTTCGAGTAGTGGGCGAACACGTCGGGGCCGCCGCCGTCCTGCTCGATGAAGCCGAAGCCCTTCTCGGCGTTGAACCACTTCACGGTGCCGGTAGCCATGCGCTTCTCCTTCGTGGGAACTGATCGGGCCCCACGGGTGCGGGCCCGGAGGTGATCGCCCTGGTCCGGAGAGGCGTTGAACAGCAAGAACGCCCACGGCATGTCACCGCGGGCGAGAACTTCGGAACCACGACTGCTTGATCAAAACGTTACACCTCAGGGGGTTCCGCAGCCAGGGAGGCGAGCCGGACACGAAGCGGCATGACTGCGGCACCCGTACGCGCCTCGGTCGGCGCCGAGCCGCCGGCGGGCACGAACGGGGGCGAGACGCCCGCGCCGAACAGGTGCGGGAGGCCTGGCGCCGGCAGACCCTGGGAGAGGGGCCAACCTCGGAGGAGAGCGATGACCGGTACCAGTGCCTCACGGGAACCGAGCGCCATGGTGCACATGTCGATCTCCGGTGCGCCACGTGCGGCGAACGTGATCGCCGACACGGTGGCGCAGTCATTCAGGGTGATCACTGTCCCTGGTCCTGGCACAGCAAGGGACTACGTCTCACCCGCCGATCAGGTGGCCCACACCCGCTGGCAGGTCGACACGTCAGCGCCGATCGCAGAAGCCGCCGCACGGCCGGTTGCCCGCGCAGGTGCCGGTGCCGGCCCGGTGAAAGTGGAACTCGGCGGCCGAGCCGATGCCGTGGCCAAGGTCGCGATACTGATCCGCAACCGTTTCCGCGCTGGACCGCCGGCGGGGTTTTCCCAGGCGTTCGCAGTGTGGCCGGAGAGTCCGCCGGACGCCACAGGCCAGCCATGACCGACGTGGCATGCGCCTGGCGAAGTGTCAGGCTCTGCCGCTCCAGGGGCCGACCGAGCCCGGTCACCTGGTCGCACCGAGCGGCATTCGCATCGAGAACGTGAACTCCGCGATCAACCAGATCGCCCAGACAACCCTGCGCAAGGTCGTCGGCCAGCACACCCTGGACGAAACCCTTTCCGAGACCGACCGCATCAACCTGGACATCCGCCGGATCCTGGACGTCACCACGACCGAATGGGGCGTGACGTCACCCTGGTCGAACTCAAGGACATCCAACTGCCCGACACCATGAAACGCGCAATGGCCAAGCAGGCCGAAGCCGAGCGGGAGAAGCGCGCCAAGATCATCAGCGCACAGGGAGAGGCCCTGGCCGCCTCCGCACTCGGCGAAGCCTCCGACACAATGATGGCCCACCCACTCGCCCTCCAACTGCGCAACCTGCAGAGCCTCGTCGAGATCGCCGTCGACAAGAACAGCACCGTCGTCTTCCCCTCACCCCTGATGAGCACCATCGGCGAACTCGGCTCCTTCCTCTCCCGCGAGGCCGCCGCCGTCGCTCCCGCACCGCAGCCGCCCCTGGGCACCCCGGACACCCGGCTCCCGGCCAAGCCCGTTCAGCTCCCTGTGCCCGACCCCGTTCACGTACCGGCGCCCAACGGGATGACCGGGGCCCCGTAGACATCACCGTCCCCTTCCGGACGAGGGCACACGGCGTCCGTCGGCGACGGGTGAAGCGCATCGTACGGAAGGCCATCGAGAAGATGACGCAACCATCCCACACACCGCACCACGGGCCGCACCGCCTCGTCGAGCACTGGAAAGCCGCAGCGGCCGACCACCGCGCGCGGGCCGCCGCCCGGCGGTGGCGGCACGTCGGCACCGAGCCGCGCTGGGCGCGCAGCGATCTGCCGGCCCGGCGGCTACTCGGACGGATCTTCGTCCCGTTCTTCCTGCTGGGAACCATCGTCTTCACGTTGCTTGCGGCGAACGGACTCCCCGCACCGCGCGCCGACCGTGCGTTCTACACGGGCCTCGCCGTACTGTGCGCCGTATGCACCGTCGTCGCGGTGATCGACCTGGTCGTCATCCGACGCCGGATGGCAGAGCAACGACGGTGGCACCGCTGACGACGCGGCCGAACAGGGGCACGGTCGCACGTTTTCGGGCGGGCGCGGGAGCGCCACTGAGGGATTGCCGGAGTCGCGCGGCCTGCGGCCCTCCTCCCGATCCCCCACCGGGGCCGCCCAAGTCCGGAACGGCGGCAACACCACGGTGGGAGACCGTCCGAGCGATGCCGCAGCAGCTGAGGATGCGACCGCGCTGGTCGCGGTCGGCGACGTGCCTGCCTACGGTTGGAAGCAGCACACGCCGATGCGCCCGGCTTCCGGTTGCGCAACGCGTCGAAGGTACGGTCGTCCAGCAGAGGAATCGAAGGTGGGCCGGTGGATCCGGAGGATGGATCCGGGTGGGCGGATGTTCCCGACCGCAGCCACCGAATCGATGACGAGATGGACGAGATCGTCGGACGTCTGCGGGACCTGGCCCACACCCAGCGCCGTTTCCAGGACCTGCTGGACGCGGTGATGGCGGTGGGCCGGGAACTGGACCTGCCGGTCGTGCTCCGCCGGGTGATCACCACCGCGATGGGCCTGGTCGACGCCCGCTACGGCGCACTCGGCGTGCTGAGCGAGGACGGCGAACACCTGGAGGAGTTCATCCCTGTCGGGCTGAGCGAGCGGCAGGTCGCAGCGCTGGCCGGGGTCGCCCTTCCGCGCGGGCGCGGACTCCTTGGGCACCTCATCGACCATCCCGAACCGCTGCGTGTCGCGGATATCGGTGCCCACCCGGACGCGGTGGGCTTCCCGCCGGGCCACCCGCCGATGCGGACACTGCTCGGGGTGGCGCTCACCGGCCGTGAACGGGTCTACGGCAATCTCTACCTTTGCGAGCGGCGCGACGGACAGCCCTTCGACGGCCACGATCAGGACATCCTCGTGGCGCTCGCCGGCGCGGCCGGCCTCGCCATCGAGAACGCCCGCCTCTACCGGCAGGTCCGTGCCAACGCCGAGTACTTCCAGCGTCTCCTGCTTCCCAGCCTGCCCGATGTGGCGCCCTTCTCCGTCGCGGCGATCTACCGGCCCGCCGCAGCCCCGGACCACGTCGGCGGCGACTGGTACGACGCCCTGATGCTCCCCGACGGCGCCTGCGCCCTGGTCATCGGCGACGTCGCCGGACACGACCTGAAGTCCGCCGCTACCATGGCCCAGACCCGCAACATGCTGCGTGCCCTCCTCTACGACCGCCGCACCCCGCCCAGCGGCGTCCTGACGCAGCTCGACCGCACCCTCCAGGCGATCACCGACAACCCGATCACCACCACCTGTCTCGCCCGCATCGAACCCGCCGAGGACGGCTGGACACTTCACTGGAGCAACGCCGGACACCCGCCGCCGCTCCTGATCGGCCCCGACGGCACCGCACGCTACCTGCACGCCGACCCCGGCCTGCCCCTCGGCGTCGACCCCAACGTGCCCCGCCCTGACCACAAGCGCCCCCTGCCCGGCAACGCCACCCTCGTGCTCTTCACGGACGGCCTGGTCGAGCACCCCCACCGCCCCCTGGACGCCAGCCTCACCGCCCTTGCCCAGGTCGCCGCCGCCCACGCCGAGCTGCCCCTCGAAGACCTGTGCCGGACCCTGGCCGACGCCCACCTCGCCGATGGACGCGACGACCTCGCCGTCCTCGCCCTGCGCACCCCACCCACCGCGCCGACCCCCGGGACACCGGCGACACACTCCCGGGCCCGGGAACAGGACGTACCCCGCCCCCTGGTAGGCCCACAGCTCGGTCTCGGTGGTGGCCCTTCAGTACCTGATTCGAGCCTCCTTCCAGGAGGTGCACGCCGAGCACGCGGTCGAGGCGCTGGCCGCCTACATTCCGCAACGGGCGAAGGCCCTGCGGGACGGCGTCCCGCAGGAGATCGACGCCACCGAGCTGGTCCCGGGCGACATCGTCGTCATCGAGGCGGGTGACCGGATCGCCGCCGACACCCGCCTCCTCCAAGGGGCCATCGAGACGACAACTTCGCCTCGATCGCCACCGCGGTACGCGACGGCCGCCGGATCTACGACAACGTCCGCAAGTTCATCATCTACATCTTCACCCACGCGACACCCGAGGTGATGCCGTTCCTCTTCTTCGCGCTCGGCGGCGGCCGCATCCCGCTCCCCCTGACGATCCTGCAACTCCTCGCCTTCGACGTCGGCAGCGAGACGCTCCCCGCCCTCGCCCTCAGCCGCGAACCCGCCGAGCCCGGGCTCATGGACCGCCCGCCCCGCCCGCGATCCGAAGGCGTCATCCGGGGCCCGATGCTGCTGCGCGCCTGGCTCTTCCTCGGCGCCATCGTCGCGGCACTCCAGATGACGGGCTTCTTCTACGTCCTCACCCGGGCCGACTGGACCCTCGGCGACCCGACCGGACCAGGACAACCACTGCACCACGCGTACCAGCAGGCCACGACCATGACCTTCCTCGGCATGATCGCCGGACAGATCGGCACCGCCTTCGCCGTCCGCACCAGCCGCTCCTCGCTCCGCTCCGTAGGAGTCCTGTCCAACCGCTACCTCCTCGCCGCCATCGCCGGCGAACTCCTCCTCGCAGCCGTCTTCGTCTACACCCCGCCGTTCCAGAAGCTGCTGGGCACCGCCGCCCTCCCGGCGAGCGACCTGCTGTTCCTGCTGCCCTCCCCCTTCATCGTCTGGGGCGCCGATGAACTGCGCCGCTACCTCATCCGACGGCACAACTCCCGTCCCCCCAACGGCAATGGCCTCGACACCGCGCGCCCCGGAATCGCACGTACTTCATCGGATCGTCGCACCTGCGAGGGCCTGACCGGTCGAGCACGCAAGGGCTCAGTGCCGACGAGGGCGCCGGGCAGGACCACGATCTCGGCGGACACCAGAGCGGGCCGGATGCTCCGGGTTGGTCTCGGCCGCCCGCGTCGCCGGATGTCTCGGACGGGGAGCACCATCGAAGGGGGCGGGCCGCACCCGGCCTGCGGTGCGGGTCCACTGGAATGACAGACAACCGCCGACGATCCTCGGAACGCATCACATCCGTCTCCTGCCGACAAGCCCCTGGAAACGGCCGCGGCAGACCCGTCGGCCATCGGACGAAAGCTGCTGGCCATGCGCTGGTCCCAGACGCACATCCCGACCCTTCGCGAGAACCCGGCGGAGGCCGACGCGCCGAGCCATCGGCTCCTGCTTCGCGCCGGATTCATCCGCCAGCTCATGGCGGGCCACTACTCGCTGCTGCCGCTCGCCGTCCGGGTACGGTCGAAGATCGTCACCATCATCCGGGAGGAAATGACCGGCATCGGGGCACAGGAGTTCTCCCTGCCGGCGATGCACCCCGCGGAGGTGTGGCGGCGCAGTGGCCGGTGGGACGCCATGGGGGAAGAGATGTTCCGCCTGAAGGACCGCAAGGGCGCCGAACTGACCCTGGGCATGACCCACGAGGAGATCTTCACGTCGCTCGCCACCGAGCTGAAGTCGTACCGTGAGCTGCCGCAGACGTGGTACCAGTTCCAGACCAAGTTCCGCGATGAACCCCGCGCCAAGGGCGGCCTGCTACGGACCCGGGAGTTCACGATGAAGGACTCCTACAGCTTCGACCTGACGCAGGAAGGCCTGGACCGGTCGTTCGACCTGCACCGTGACGCCTACCTGCGGATCTTCGCGCGGCTGGGGATTCCGGCCATCCCGGTGGAAGCGTCCAGCGGCAGCATGGGCGGGGCCACGTCGACGGAGTTCATGTGCCCGGCCGAGGCCGGTGAGGACTTCGTCGTCCACTGCCCCTCCTGCGGCTACGCAGCCAACAGCGAGAAGGCCACCTCCCGGCTCACCGCGATCGCCGACGGTCCGGGCCCGCCTGCGCCGGAACCGTTCGACACCCCTAGCGTCCGGACGATCGACGACCTGGCCTCGCGCTTCGACGCGCCCGCCGAGCGCCAGGTGAAGACCCTCGTCTACGTCCTGGACGGGCAGCTCACCCTCGTCCTCCTGCGCGGCGACCACGCATTGGCCGAGCAGAAGCTCGCGGACGCCGCCGGGGTCGGCGCGGTGCGGCCCGCCCGGCCTGAGGAGATCCGGGAAGCCCTCGGTGCTCTGCCGGGAAGCCTCGGCGCCGTCGGGCTGGCGTCAGTGACCATCCTCGCGGACGAGGCGCTGCGGGGCCGCAGGGACATGTTCACCGGTGCCAACGAGGACGGTGTCCACCTGCGGGGCGTCGACGTGGAGCGGGACATCGCCGTCTCCAGGTGGAGGGACCTTCGCGAGGTCGCCTCCGGGGAACCTTGCGTGCGGTGCGAACGGCCGCTGCAGGTCCGGAAGGCGATCGAGGTCGGCCACATCTTCAAACTCGGCTACAAGTACAGCGACGCCTTCGGCCTCACCGTCCTGGACGCCGACGGCAGACCCAGGAAGGTCATCATGGGCTGCTACGGCATCGGCATCGAGCGGGCGATGGCAGCCGCCGTCGAGTGCCACCACGACGACAAGGGCATCGTCTGGCCGATGGCCATCGCCCCCTTCGAGACGGTCGTCCTGGTGGCCCAGCCCGACGACGAAGCCACCGCCGCGGTCGGCGATCAGGTCTACCGACAGCTGCTCGCGGCCGGGGTGGAAACGATCATCGACGACCGCACCGAGCGGGTCGGCGTCAAGTTCCGGGACGCCGAGCTCGTCGGCATCCCTCTACGCGTCACCGTCGGCAGGCGCGGACTCGCCGACGGGGTGGTGGAGCTGACCGAGCGGGCATCGGACGAGACGCGGCGGGTCCCCCTGGAGGAGATCGCCGTTGAGGTGTGCAAAGCCGTCGACCAGGCCGGGCACAGCCGCGATCGGAGGCAGCAGACTGCTCCCCGCCCCTGATCACCGGCCCCCGGCCGTCCAGCGCCTGCCCTGGCGGCCTCCGGTGGGCGAATCCCACCCGTGCCACCCACAGCCGGGCACGCGCGGTCAGACCCGTTCGGCCGCGGCCACGTGCCGAAGACACGCGACGCGGCGCACGCGGCCGGCCGGCCGGTGGGCCTGTGCGGCCAAAGGCCCAGTGACGACCCGGCGTTCACCCAGTTCCTGGTGAGGTCCGGGATCGACTCGATTTCGGTGGCGCCGGACAGCTTCGTGGCCGTGGCCCGGCGAGGTCGATCTCGGACTGCTCGTAGTCGAGCCGTCCGGCATAGACGTGACCGTCCTCGCCTTCGGCGCAGCAGACGGTGACCCTCTTGGCCGTTGTGCAGCAGCTCCGTCGCGTGACCGGTTCCCACGATGGCCGGCACGCCCAGTTCGCGGCTGACGATGGCGGCGTGCGAGGTGCGCCCGCCGTGGTCGGTGACGATCGCGGTGGCCCGCTTCATGATGGGTTCCCAGTCCGGGTCGGTGATCCCGGTGACCAGCACGGCCCCGGCCGGGAAGCGCTCGAGCTCGACGGGTGTGGTCAGCGCGCAGACCGCGCCCGTGCCGATCGCCTCGCCGACCGCGATCCCGTCGACGATCGATTCCCCCGAGCTGGTCAGCCGGAAGCGGTGCAGCATCGTCGCGCGCCGCCGGGAGACCACGGTCTCGGGACGGGCCTGGACGACGAAGATCTCGCCGGTCCGGCCGTCCTTGGCCCACTCGATGTCCATCGGGCAGCCGTAGTGCCGCTCGATGACCACGCCCCAGCGCGCGAGAAGGCGCTCTGCGGCGTCCAAGACGCGGCGGACGCGCTCCTCGGCGCTGGTGTCCTCCGTGCGGGTGAGGCCCCGGTCGGCGTAGACGGCCTTGCGGCGCTTGGCGCCGATCTCGGTGTGGATGACCGGGTCGAGTCCGGGGTTCTCGAGCAGCGGTTTGAAGACCAGGTACTCGTCGGGGTCGACCTGCCGGCTGACCACCGTCTCGCCCAGCCCCCAGGCCGCGCTGACCACGACAGCGCCCGGGAAACCGCTCTCGGTGTCGAGGGTGAACATCACCCCGGCCCCGGCCAGGTCGGAGCGGACCATCAGCTGCACGCCGACCGAGAGCGCCACGGCTAGGAGCGTGTCTCAGTAACAGGCAACCCACCTGCGTCTCGTGATCATTCGTGCGGGATGATCCCGGTGTGCATGGCGAGGATGGGCTGTTC
>NZ_JBSFJV010000015.1:97980-120243 GCF_053598235.1 Kitasatospora sp. NPDC001159 | reverse complement strand
GACCGAGGCCGGGGATGTCAACATATCTGGCGTTGACTTTTGGCACGCTGTTGAGTTCTCAAGGAACGGACACTTCCTTCAGGCCGCCTTCCAGCGGGCCCTCCGGGCGCTTCGTTCTTTCGTGTTTCCAGCTTATCAGATGTTTTCCGCTCCGTTTCCGGGCTTCGTTCATCCA
Source organism: Kitasatospora sp. NPDC001159 (assembly GCF_053598235.1). Classification (NCBI taxonomy): domain Bacteria; kingdom Bacillati; phylum Actinomycetota; class Actinomycetes; order Kitasatosporales; family Streptomycetaceae; genus Kitasatospora; species Kitasatospora sp. NPDC001159. The sequence continues at coordinate 120,068 of NZ_JBSFJV010000015.1, read as the reverse complement.
ACTCGCCGGTGTCTTCCAGGGCTTGACGCCCCGTCCGACGTTTCAAACTCTAGCCGATCCCCGCTCCGAAAAGCGAATCCGGCCGCAATCCGATAAAATACGCACGCCAAATAAGCACCAGGCCGCAACGCAAGCACGCGAAAACGACCGGCACGAACCGGAAGTGGTGTTTCAGAGGATTGGCTACCCCGGGACCGTCCGCGCAGATGCGTGTCCGGTGCTCCCTGCCAGGCAACTCGAAGAACATTAGACCTCTGGGACGGTCGAGTCAAGCTCCGCAACCGGATTATCGTCACCCTCCTCCATCGGCAGGTGGAAGGCCAGGACGGCGACGTCGTCGTCGTGCTCCGAGGTCACGCCCATCGCCCGGAGGAGGCGGGCACAGATCACCTCGGGGGCGCCGATCGCGCCGGTGAGGGTGCGGGCCAGCAGGTCGAGGCCCTGGTCGATGTCCTCGTCGCGGCGCTCGACCAGGCCGTCCGTATAGAGGACGCCCGTCGTACCGGGGAGCAGACGCAGGGTGTGGGAGACGTGCAGGCCACCGCCGGTGCCCAGCGGGGGGCCGTTCTGTTCCTCGCTGCGCAGGATGGTTCCGTCCGGGCAGCGCAGCAGCATCGGGAGGTGACCGGCCGAGGCATAGGAGAGGGTGCGGCGCTGCGGGTCCCAGACGGCGTAGGTGCAGGTAGCGATCTGGTTGGCATCGATCTCCATGGCGAGGCCGTCGAGCAGGCGCATCACCTCGTGCGGGGGCAGGTCGAGGCGCGCGTAGGCGCGGACGGCGGTGCGCAGCTGGCCCATCACGGCGGCCGCCCGCAGGCCGCGGCCCATGACGTCGCCGATGACGAGGGCGGTGCGCCCGCCGTCGATGGCGATGACGTCGTACCAGTCGCCGCCGACGGCGGCCTCGGCGCCGCCCGGTTGGTAGGTGGCGGCGACCCGCAGGTCTGCGGGCTGGTCGAGCTTCTGCGGGAGCAGGCTGCGTTGGAGCGTGACGGCGGCCTCGCGCTGGCGGCGTTCGGCTTCGCGCAGGCGGGCGGCCGCGAGGACCTGGTCGGTGACCTCGGCGGCGAAGATCAGGACTCCGGCGGGCAGGCCCTCGGTGGGGGTGTCGCCGGTGTCGCCGGGGCCGAGCGGGACGCAGGAGACGTTGTAGTAGCGGTTGCCGGTGAGGCCGAGGATGCAGCGGGCCTTGACGCTGCGGGGACGGCCGCCGCGGATGACCTGGTCCATCAGGGGCAGGACGCCCATGGTGCCGAGTTCGGGGAGGGCCTCGCCGGCGGGCAGGCCGGTGGGGCGGTCGCCAAAGAGTTCGCGGTAGGCGCGGTTGGCGTAGCCGAGCTGGTGGAGCGGGCCGTAGGTGACGGCAACCGGGGCGGGGATCCGGTTGAGGACCTCGCGCAGGTTCTGGGGTTTGTGCGGGTCGAGGAGTTCGGTGCTGCCGGTGGGGCTGGTCGGGTCGCGGGGGCTGGGGACGACGACGCCGTCGGTGGAGGGCGTGCCCTCATCGGTGCCGGCCCCGTTGGGTGGGGCGACACGCCAGGGGACTCCGGTGAGCCGGGCGCTCCAGCGCATGAGGTTCAAACGACGGCCGCTTCCTCGTTTTCCAGGCATATCATCACTTTTTGTGTGCACAACAACACACGGGGTAATGACCAGTTCGGGCTGATCCTGTCAGGCGGAGGGCCGGTTCCGGAAGTCGCGCGCCCGGCGTGGCCGTCGGATCGGTCGTCGCACCGGGACAGCGGCGCGACTCATGCGCCCGGCGGGAGCATTCACCCACGCGCACCTTTCGACGATCCGCTCGCTGCGCCCCCTCATCGAGGCAGCGGGAGAGCTCATCGGGGCGCTTCCGGTCCGCCGCCGGGCGGCCGGCCGGGCCCGGTGTCGAACCCCTCCTCGAAGGCCGAACGCGGGTGCTCCATCGCGCCCAGGGAGACCACCTCGCGGGAGAACACCCCGCCCAGCACCCAGTCCATCAGCACCCGCACCCGACGCTCGGTGCTCGGCAGCCGCCGTAGGTGCCGGGCCCGGTGCAGCCACCAGGCCCGGCGGCCGGTGAGCCGGCCGCCGCGCCGGGTGTGGGCGACGGCCCGGCCCGGGCCCAGCGAGGTCGAGCAGGCGGCGGGGCCCGGACGGTACTCGACGAGGCCCGGCGCGTGCGGTCCGCCGTCCAGGGCGACCGCGATGTTGCGGGCCAGCAGCTCGGCCTGGGCGAAGGCGTGCTGGGCGTTGGGCGCGCAGGGGGCGCCGTCCGCGTTGGGGTCGGGCACGGCGGCGCAGTCGCCGGCCGCCCAGACCCCGGGCAGGGCCCGTCCGTCCTGGCCGACGGCCTGCAGGGTGGCCAGGCAGCGGACCCGGCCGAGGGTGTCCAGCTGCAGGTCGGTGTCGCGCAGCAGCGGGGAGGGGCGCACGCCCGCCGTCCAGACCAGGGTGCGGGCGCCGAAGCGGCTGCCGTCGGAGAGCACGGCGACCTGGCCGACGGCGGACTCCAGGGTGGTGCGCAGCCGGATGTCGACGCCGCGTTCGCGCAGCTGGCCGAGGGTGTGCCCGGCGAGTTCGGGCGACTCCGCGGCGAGGATCCGGTCGGTCGACTCGACCAGCACCCAGCGCAGGTCCTCGGCACGGACGTTGTGGTAGTCCCGTACGGCGGTGCGGGCCATGTCCTCCAGTTCGGCGAGCGCGCCGACGCCCGCGTAGCCGGCGCCGACGAAGACGAAGGTGAGCGCGGACTGGCGCAGTGCCGGGTCGCGGGTGGCGGAGGCGAGGTCGAGCTGCTCCAGCACGTGGTTGCGCAGGCCGACCGCCTCGGCGACGGTGGAGAAGCCGAGCCCGTGCTCGGCGAGGCCCGGCACGGGGGCGGTCCGGGAGACCGATCCGGGGGCCACCACCAGGATGTCGTAGGGAAGTTCGATCGGCGCGGGGGTCTCGCCGGGGCCCGCGGCGTCGGCCAGGGCGCGGCGGGCGGCGTGTTCGATCCCGGTGATCCGGGCGGTGAGCACCCGGCAGTCCGGCAGGGCCCGGCGCAGCGGGACGACGACGTGCCGCGGGTCGATCGAGCCGGCCGCGACCTCGGCCAGCAGCGGGTGGTAGGTGAAGTAGGGGTGGGGCTCGACGACGGTGATGTCGACCTCGCCGCGTCGCAGCCGTTCCCGCAGGCCGCGCTGGAGGTGAAGGGCGGTGGCCGTTCCGGCGCAGCCTGCGCCGGCGATCAGGATCCTGATGGTGCACCTCCTGCCGATGTGACGTTTCGTCCCGGCCGCGCGGCCGGGGGTGTCCCCCATCACGCCCCCCTATGAAGGACCGGCCGGGGTGGTCTTGTCCACAGTCCGTACGGGGCTGGTTGCGACCGAAGTGACGGTCGTGGCCAGTTGTGCTCGCTGGGCGACTTTCTGACGCACTTTCGGCCGCGAAGAGCCGTGAACTATGGTCGGATTGTGTGCTGGAGCGGCCACCGCCATGACAATCGGCGGCGACGCACCGTGGAGCGGCCACTACGGCCAGTTCCAGCGTTGGCGTGAGAACCCGACTGGGGGACAGTCATCCGGGGAAGGGTAGTTCCCGGACAGGGCCCCGGACGGTGCCGACGCGCCGAGCCGGACCTGAAGGCGGCCCGGCGGCACGACCGTGGTCACCGGAACGGGACGGGCGGCACGAACGATGGATCATCGGGTCATTTCTGACGGGCTGAGCTGCACCGGGGGGTGCAGGGGCGGGCGACGACAGGGTCCGGATTCGGACGCCTGCGGGGGAGAGTTGGGATGATGGAACACGAGCAGGTGTTGGGCCGGGCGGGCGCGACGCACGCCAGCCAGGGCATGGTGCCGGAGCAGCGCAGCCCGGTGGACCTGCCGCCTCAGGGCGGGGTGTCGTACTCGGCCGTCCCGTACCGGGCGGATCCGCCACCGGCCGCCGCGCCGGTGCCGGGGGCCAGGTTGCGGGTGGACGCACGGCGGAACCTGGAGAGCGTGCTGCGGGCGGCCCGGGAGGTGTTCGGCGAGTTCGGCTACGGCGCTCCGATGGAGGAGGTCGCGCGCCGGGCCGGGGTCGGGGTCGGCACGGTCTACCGGCGGTTCCCGAGCAAGGAGGTGCTGGTCCAGCGAATCGCCGCCGAGGAGGTGGCCTGGCTGACCGCGCAGGCGCGGGAGTCGCTGTACGGCGGCGCCGGCGCTTGGGAGTCGTTGGCCGGGTACCTGGCCCGGGCGGTGAGCACCGGGGCCGGGCGGCTGCTGCCGCCGGAGGCGTTCCGGTACGCGGAGGAGCTGGGCCGGGTGCCCGAACAGCGAGTGCCGGAACCGCCGGCGGCCGTCCGCTTCGACCTGCGCGGCGAGGAGGTGCGGTCCGGGGCGGCGGTCGAGCCCTCGGCGTCGGACGCCGATCCCCGGCTGCTGCTGCAGTTGCTGGCCGCTCTGGTGGCGCGGGCCGGTGCCGCGGGCGAACTGCGGCCGGGCGTCACGGTGTCGGACGTGGTGCTGGTGCTGACGGCCTCGGTGCCGGTGCACGCGGCGCGCCCCTCGGTCGCGGCGCCGACGGCGGCCGGCTTCACGGCGGTTGTCCCGCAGACGGACGGTCAACCGGCCTCCGGGCCGTCGGACCGGCTGTTGCAGATCCTGCTCGACGGGCTGCGGGTGCGCTGACCCCCTGCGCGGTCCGTCCTCGGTGGGCGGCGGCCGCGGTGGACGCGTCGGACAGGCACGGTCGACGCGCCGGACGGGTAAGGGAGTTGGGCAGGACGGGTACGGGAGTTGGGCAGGACACCGGCGCGCGAACAGGGCACGCGCGCCGGGTGCGGGCGTCGCGCGACCCGGCGCCGCCCGCCGGGCGAACACATCCGCGACGGCCCCTCGGAAGAGTGGGTACCGGCCGGTCCGGCTACCGCCCCTCCCTGCGCTATGCCATCCTTTGCCCGTGGTTGGAGCCAATGTCCCGATGCGCGCCCTTCACGCGCCGTCGGCGCCGTACGCCGGGGAACCGTGCGCCTACGCACTCTCGCGCGCCCTGCCACACTACGGGGGCTGTCGTGGAGTCTGGGGTCCGTTGTGAGCGCCGAGGAACAGAACGACTACGGGTACGGCCTCGACTTCGGAGGCCTCTCCGGTAGCACCGCCGAAGGGTCCGCCGCCGGCCCCGGTGGGGCCGGTGCCACCCAAGTACCGGGCACCGCAGCGGGTTCGGGTGCCGGACACGTCCCCGACCAGGCCGGAATGCCCGGCCGCGAGTCGCTGTCCGCCTCGGCCGCCGCGCTGCCGCCCGGCTGGGTGCCCGGCCGGGTTCCCGGCCAGGCACCGGCCGGCCATGGCGGCGTCGTCCCCGAGGCGTTCGTCGGCGGCGGCCGCCCGGCCCGGCCGACCGTGCCCGCCCCCGCCGACCCGGTGGACGGCGAGCGCCCGCCCTCCGACGCCGAGCTGACCGCCCGGGTGCGGGCCGGCGACGACACCGCGTACGAGGAGATCTACCGCCGGCACGTCGACTCGGTGCGCCGCTACGCCCGCACCTGCTGCCGGGACAGCTTCACCGCCGAGGACCTCGCGGGCGAGGTGTTCGCCCGCACCCTGCAGGCGCTCAAGGCGGGCAAGGGCCCGGAGTTCGCCGTCCGCGCCTACCTGCTCACCGCCGTGCGCAACGTCGCCGCCGCCTGGACCCGCAGCGAGCGGCGCGAGCAACTCGTCGACGACTTCAGCGTGTTCGCCCAGGGCTCGGCCGCCGTCGTCGACCTCGACCTGGCCGACCCGGGCGCCGACGCCTGGGCGATGGCGATGGCCGACCAGCGCATGGTCATGCAGGCCTACGCCGAACTGCCCGAGGACGACCGGGTGGTGCTCTGGCACACCGAGGTCGAACGGGAGTCGCCGAAGACCGTCGCCGTGATGCTCGGCAAGACCGCCAACGCCACCGCCGTCCAGGCCCACCGGGCCCGCGACCGGCTGGCCGCCGGCTTCCTGCAGGCACACGTCTCCGGCAGCCGGGACAGCGCGTGCGAGGCGTACGCCAACCGGCTCGGGGCGTACGCGCGCGGCTCGCTGCGCAAGCGGGCCTCGACGGAGGTCGGACGGCACCTCAGGGAGTGCGACCGCTGCACGGCGGCCTGCCTGGAACTGGCCGAGATCAACACCGGCCTGCGCGCACTGCTGCCCGGCGGCGTGCTGGTCTGGGTCGGCGTCGGCGGGTTCAGCGCCGCCGCGGTCGGCGGTGCGGCGGCAGCCGGGACGGCGGCGGCTTCCGCGGGGTCGTCGGGTGGTGCGGCCGGTGCCGCCTCGGGTGCGGCGGGTGCTGCTTCCGGCGGCAGCGGGAGCGCGACGGGTGCCGCGGTCGGCGAGGGCCTTGGCACCGCCGCCAAGGCCGGGATCGCCGCCGCCGTGGCGGTGGCCGCGGCCGCCGTCGCCGCGTACGCGCTGAACGGCTCGCCCGAACCGAAGCCCCCGGCGGCCGCTCCCCCGGCCACCGCCGCGCCGGCCGCCCCTGTCCCGGAGCGACCCGCGCCCACGGCGCCCGCCTCGGCCCCGGCTCCGGCGCCCAGCAGCGCCGACCCGGCCCCGGAGCGGTCGGCGCCGAGCCCCAGCGCCAGCCCCAAGCCGACGCCGGCGCCCAAGCAGAGTCAGGCCCCGGTGGTCACCCCGGCGCCGAAGAGCGAGCCGAAGAGCGAGCCGCCCGCCCCCGAGCCGACCACCCCGGCGCCGGTGATCCCGACGCCGACCCTGCCGGTGCCGACCCCGAAGGTGCCGGTCGGCCCGACGCCGACCCCGCCGCCGGTGCCGACCCCGACCGTCACCCCGCCCTCGCCGCCCGCGCCCAGCGACTTCTGGGTCGACTCGCTGCCCGTGGTCGAGCCCGGCAACAGCCGGGTGCCGCCGGAGGGGCCGAGCATCCGGCAGAAGGGCAGCGACAAGTTCTGGCAGCGTGACGGCGCGTGGATCGACGGCGAGTACCTGCCGCACGCCGTCACCGTGCACGCGCCGGCGACCACGCTGATCGACCTCAACCACAGCTGTACGTCGTTCGACGCGGTCGCGGGGGTGGACGACGCCACGCTCACCCCGGGTGGGGTGGTGTTCTCCGTCCAGGGCGGCGACGGCCGCACGCTGTGGAGCTCCCGCGCGCCCGCCGCCGGGGACGACGCGGTGCCGGTGCACGTGTCACTGGCCGGGCAGAAGTCGATCAAGCTGGTGGTCACGCCGGTGCACGGGATCTGGTCGGCGCTGAACATCGCGGACTGGGCCGAGGCCCGCTTCAGGTGCTCCTGACGGCTCCTGGAACGGGCCGCGGGGGGCGGCTGCCGCTCAGATCGCGCAGGAGCCGTCCGCGCAGGCCTCCCCGGCCGGGGCGACCTGCACCGGGGCCGGCCGGCGCTCGCCGATCTCGGCGGCGACCTGCTCCAGCACCTTGCGGAAGGTCCCGGCCTCCTGGCCGCCCTGGACCGCCCACTTGCCCTCGAACACGAAGGTCGGCACGGCGGTGATACCCAGCTCGCGGGCCTCGGCCAGCTGGGCCCGTACCGCCGCGGAGCCCTCGTCGCCCGCCAGGTAGGCGGCCACCCGCTCGCGGTCCAGGCCCGCCGCCACGGCGACGTCGGTCAGCGCCGTGCGGTCGCCGACGTCCACGCCGTCGGTGAAGTGCGCCTTCAGCAGGGCCTCCTTGACACGGCCCTGCGCCTCGGCGCCGTACTCCGTCTCGGCGAGGTGCAGCAGGCGGTGGCCCAGGAAGGTGTTGGCGTGCAGGGCGGCGTCGAAGTCGTACGTGATGCCCTCGGCGAGCCCCAGCTCGGCCACCCGCGCGTCCATCGCCACCGACTGCGGGCCGTAGCGCTCGGCCAGCCAGGCGCGGTGCGGGCTCGCCGTCGCGGGCGCGTCCGGGACCAGCTGGTACGGGCGGTAGACGACCTCGACGTCCTCCTTGCCCGGGAAGTCCGCCAGGGCCTGCTCGAAGCGGCGCTTACCGATGTAGCACCAGGGGCAGGCGATGTCGGACCAGATCTCGACCTTCATTCGGGGGGCTCCAGGAGGCGTCTTGAGGCGGATGGACGAGGTAGGTGAACGATGAACCATCTCGGTGCATTCCCGGCAACCCCGGAGCTCTTCGCTGGTCAGGCCGACGCCGGGGCCGGTACCACCAGCACCGGGCAGGAGGCATGGTGCACCGCCGCCGCACTCACCGAGCCCAGCAGCAGCCGGGCGTAACCCCCGTTGCCCCGGGTGCCGAGCACCAGCGTGTGCTGCCGGGTCGACGCCTCCAGCAGCACCTCGATGACGTTGCCCAGCACCACGTGCAGCGACATCTCCCCCGCGAACGACCGCGCCCGCTGCCGCAACACGGCGGCCACCGCCCGGCGCAGCCCGTCCGCCATGCTCTCGACCAGCGTCTCCACGCTCTCCTGCACCAGCTCCGCCATCCCCGGCGGATACCCGGCCGGCGCCGGGTTCACCACGGCCAGCACGTACAGCGGCAGCCCGAACAGCTCCGCCTCCGTCATCGCCCGGTTCAGGGCCCACAGCGACCCGTCCGACCCGTCACACGCCGCCAACACCCCGGGCGGCCGCCCCGTCGGCGGCCGCCCGAGCACCGACAGCACCACAGGAACGTCCTGCTCCGGGCTCACACCGGCCACCACACTCTCCCCTCACCGTGGACTCACAGCCTCGCCATCATCACCCGGTCCGCGGGGCCTGCGGGGACAGCCGCGCCGGATGCGGGCGGGGGTGAGGACGGCGGGCCCGGCGGGCGCCGGTGCGGCACGCGGCACGCGGCACGCGGCACGCGGCACGCGGCAGATCGTGGGGCGTGGGCCGCGCGGACGGGCCCCGGCGGCGGGCGGGAGGCGGGCCGCGCGGGGAGGCTGCCCCGGCTGGGGAGGGGTCAGGAGGTGAGGGCCGGGGGGCGGGGGCGGGGAAGGCCGGTCCAGCAGGCGCCGTGGCGGCGGGCACGGATGCGGCGGAGCCAGAGTTCGGTGGAGACGAGGTCGGCGAGGCCGGCGAGGGCGGCTGGGGACGGCGGGGAGGAGGGGTCGGCGGAGTGGGCGAGGCCGGCGCGGACGGCGGGGAGGTCGATGAGGCCGGCTTCGGCGAGGAGGGGGGCGTCGAAGAGTTCGGCGAGGCCGTCGGCGGCGAGGCGCAGGCCGGCCCGGGCAGGGGCGGTGCGGTCGGGTCGGGGGCCGCGGCCCCAGTCGGGGGGCAGATCGGTGCGCCCGGCGCCGGTGAGGACGGCGTTCAGGAGCGCGTGCCGGGCGCCCGGTTGGAGGCGGACGTCGTCGGGGAGCAGCCGGGCGGCGCGGACCACCTGGTTGTCGAGGAAGGGCGCGTGCAGCCGTTGGCCGGGCTGTTCGGCGGCGTGCACGAGCGTGCGGTAGGAGCGTGCCTGCCGGTAGAGGGCGTGCCGGGCGCGGTGCGCGCCGGGATGTTCCTCGGGCGCCGGTTTGCGCGCCGCCAGGCGGAGCCGCAGGGCCACCGAGGTGAGTGCCTCGTCGGAGAGCCAGCGGGCGGCCGGGCCGGGGACGCACCAGGCGAGGTCGACGGCCGAGCGGTCGCCCGCCGTGCCGCCGCCGTCCGGGACGTGGCGGGCGGTCAGCTTGGCGGCCGCGTCGTCCAGCGCCTCGGCGTAGCGGACCCGGGAGAGCCGGTGGGCGGCCCGGACCACGGTGAGCGGGGTGCGCAACGCGCCGGCCAGGACACCCGCTGCGGCCCGGTCGGCGCCGGCCAGCGCGGCGACCGGGGGCAGGAGTTCGCGGGGCCGGCCGGCCCGGATGAGGTCGGCGAGCCGGGCCGGGTGGCCGTCGAGCACCTGGCGGGCGCCGTAGCCGGTGAGGTGGTCGGTACCGCCGGCGTCGAAGCGGGCCTCTGCGCGGGCGGCGGCGACGAGCTCGGGGCCGGGTTCGTCGGTGAGCCGGCCGGACGGCGGGTCGGCGCGCAGCCCGGCGTACGGGAGGGTGTCGGGGCCGGGGTCGAGCACGGTGTGCCGCAGCCGGGGGGTGTCGGGAGCGAGCGCGAGGGTGGCCGGCGGTTCGGTCTCGCCGAGGGTGACGGCGGCCAACTGCTCGGGGGTGGAGGGTTCCTGGGCGGCGGCGCGGGCCCAGGAACCCTTGACCGCGCCGGTCCTGGCCCCGGGGACGACGGCCGGGGCGGCGGCCGTGGACGGCACCGGCGGCAGCGGCACCGCGGCGGCGAGCAGGGCGACGGTGGCGGAGGCGGTGCCGTACGAGAGGTCGACGCCGAGCCGGGCGCGTCCGGCGGGTTCCGTGACCTGCGCGGTGGTGCGGACCCGCGAGCGGACGGATTCCAGCAGCGCGCGGGTGAGTTCGCGGATCGCGGGCGCCTCGTCGCGCGGCTGTTCGACGCCGGGCGGCTCGTCGTAGGCGTCGAGGTACGGGCGGCCGCCGCGGATGGCGAGCACATGGCCGGGCGGCACCCGCTGGACGCCCAGGTACGGCGTGCCGGTACCGAGCGCCTCGGGCGATTCCGGGCAGGCGAGCCGGGCGGCGAGGTGGCCGGTGTCCAGCGGGGCGCCGACCAGGTCGGCGAGCGGGAGGGCCGCGGTGGCGTACGCGGTGCCACCGGCCCAGGGGGTGTGGAAGACGGGCTGGGCGCCGGCCAGGTCGGTGAGCAGCAGGGTGGAGCGGGTGCCGGCGCGCAGCACGACGGTGTAGCTCCCGGGCCAGGCGGTCAGGTGGCGGACGGCGCCGCCGCGGGCGGCGGCCAGGCCGGCGGCGAGTTCGGCGTCGGTGGCACCGCAGTGGCCGAGGACGGCGAGCCGGCTGGTGGCGGGGGTGTCCTCGCCGGGGTCGGGGGCGGTGGGGCCGGTGCTGACCACGGCGCGGGAGCCGGGGCGGAGGGCGACCAGGCGGATCTCCTCGGGCCGCCAGTCGCCCACGGCCCAGAGCGGGTCGGGTCCGGTCCACAGGGCGCGCGCGGCGATCGGCGCGACCGTGGCGAGGACCTCGTGCGTCGACGTGCCCGCTCGGGGCGCGCCCGTGCTCCAGCCCGTCAGCCACCGCATCGCGCCTCCACCGGACGAGGACCTGCACTCGCGCGGCGCGTCCGGCGCCGGGCGGGCGGCCGGGTGGGGTGCCGTGGCGGCCGGCACGCGCGTCCGGGCGTGCCCTCGGGTCCGGCGCGCCGTCTGGAGACATCGTGCCACCACCGGGCGCTGCCGGGGCCGGTGTTGGCGGTTCCGCTTCCGTTTCGGCGGCGGCTGCCACGGGGGCGTCCCGCGAAGGCTGCGGAGAAGGCCCGAAGGAACGTTCCGGCGGAGTGATTTCGAGCGGGCCGGGCCTCCCCCTCCCCGGCCCGGACCGCCCGGGGGCGCCTTTTGGCATGGGCATCGCGAGATGGCCGAAAGGCGTCGCCCGGCCCGGGAGGGCATCCGCATGCCCTCCCGGACTCAGCCGCCGCCCGCGGGGATTGAGGCGGCGGTGTCCCCCGGCCCGCCGGGTCCTCGACGGCGGGCCGACCCACGACCACCAGCGAATCGCCGAGCAGCCGGTCGGGCCAGGGGGCACGGCCGGGCGCACATGAACACGGGACCGGAGCACGACGCTCCGGCGCGCGGCCCGGTCGATCCGCTCCGGGTGGTCCGGACCAACCCCCGCGAGGGCCCGACGCGGCACCGCCGGGTGCGCGATCCCGCCATCCGGAATGCGGCCTCTTAACCGTCGGAACGCGTCCGACTACTCTAGGTACAGCAGCTACGGCCCGGTGCCGCCCGGGCCCCGCGCACAAGGCCGCAGGAGGTGCCGCCGCCACCATGACCGTCAGCCCACGTGGACCGAACGAACGGCTCGGCACGCTCCTGACCCTCGCCCAGATCAGCAACGCCGGACTCGCCCGCCGGGTCAACGACCTAGGCGCCCAACGCGGGTTGACGCTGCGGTACGACAAGACCTCGGTGGCCCGCTGGGTCAGCAAGGGCATGGTCCCGCAGGGGCCCGTCCCGCACCTGATCGCCACCGCCATCGGCGGAAAGCTCGGCCGGCCCGTCCCGCTGGAGGAGATCGGCCTGGGCGACACCGACCCGGCACCCGAACTCGGCCTGGCCTTCCCGCGCGACGTCGCCGACGCCGTCCGCTCCGCCACCGACCTGTTCCGGGTCGACTTGGACCTTCGCCGGGGCCCCGGCGGGGGCCGCTGGAGCGACAGCCTGACCGGCACCTTCTCGGTCGCCGCGTACGCAACGCCCGTCTCCCGCTGGCTGATCAACCCGGCGGACGGCTCGGTGGCGCGCGAGGTGCCGCGCTCCCCGAGCGAGAGCTCCTCCTACCGGGTCGGCCAGTCGGACGCCGCCAAGCTCCGCGAGGCCGCCCAGGAGGCCCGCCGCTGGGACTCCAAGTACGGCGGCGGGGACTGGCGTTCGTCGATGGTGCCGGAGTGCCTGCGGGTGGAGGCGGCGCCGTTGCTGCTCGCCTCGTACAGCGACGCGGTCGGCCGGGCGCTGTTCGGCGCGACCGCCGAACTGACCAGGCTGGCCGGATGGATGGCCTTCGACACCGGGCAGCACGAGGCCGCGCAGCGCTACTACATCCAGGCCCTGCGGCTCGCCCGGGCCGCCGCCGACGTGCCGCTCGGCGGGTACGTGCTCGCCTCGATGAGTCTGCAGGCCGGCTACCGGGGCTTCGCCGAGGAGGCCGTCGACCTCGCCCAGGCCGCCCTGGAGCGCAACCGGGGCCTGGCCACCGCCCGGACCATGAGCTTCTTCCACCTGGTGGAGGCACGGGCCCAGGCCAAGGCCCGCAATGCTGCGGCGTGCGCGACGGCGCTCGGCGCGGCGGAGAGCGCACTCGAACGAGCGCGCGCCGGGGACCCCGATCCAGCGTGGATCGACTTCTACGCCTACGACCGGCTCGCCGCCGACGCCGCCGAGTGCTTCCGCGACCTCGGAGTGCCCTCCAAGGTCCGGCAGTTCACCCGCGAGGCGCTGGCCAAGCCCACCGAGGGCTTCGTCCGCTCGCACGGCCTGCGGCTGGTGGTCTCGGCGATGGCCGAGGCGGAGGCGGGCAACCTGGACGCCGCGGTCGCCGCCGGCGAGCGCGCCGTCGAGGTGGCCGGCCGGATCTCCTCGCAGCGCAGCCGGGAGTACGTGGTGGAGATGCTGCGGCGGCTGGAGCCGTTCCAGGGCGAGCGCCGGGTCCGGGAACTGACCGAGCGGGCGCGGGCGGTGATCGTCGCCCCGGCGTGAATCGCGGGACTTCCGGCGTGGTGCACAGGACTTCGGTCGTGGTGCGCAGGACTTCAGGAGTGCTGCGCGGGACCTGACGATAAATGGGATGCACCTGGGGGAGGGGCCTCGCTAAGGTCTCTCTCGTCCAGGTGCGCAGGCAGAGGTTACTTCCACTCTTAATGGGCGGGTCGCGGGTTCGAGTCCCGTCACCGGTTTTGGACCGGTGTAGCTCAGTTGGTAGAGCAGCTTCGTCACCTCAGCCGACATCGAACTCTGGACACCTAAACGTGAATAGAATTCCGCACCTCCCGGTGCGACGGCAGCGGTTACTTCTGGTAGACGCCGGTATTCCGGCGTAGCGGTTCGAGCCCGCGAAACACCGCCGCCAACCTGATCTCGGGAGGCATCGCGCTTCGGAGTGCCCGGTGCGCAGGCGGGGGTTACTTCGGATCTTGCGGTTCCGGGTTCAAGTCCCGGGCGTGCCGTGCGCGAGTGCGGCCGCTAGCTCAATTCGGAAGAGCACAAGGCACATACCCCCGCCGACGTCGGCCGTTCAACGGCCGTCATGATCTCGGGCACCCCCGGCAGCAGCATGCCTCCCTCCCGTTGACGACCAAGCACGCCGAGGGAGGCTGCAGCATGTCCCGATTCAACATCCGCAAGGCCAAGGCGAGTCCGAGTTCGCCGGTGACCACGACCGGGCAGCGCGGCCTCACCCACGAGGGCGGCGTCGGATACGCCAGGGACCGCAAGTCCGAACTCTTTCTCTTGTCGGTCGCCAACATGGTCGGCAAGGACACCTTCTACGAGCGCGGCGGCGACCGCGACGACCGCTACACCGCGCTGGTGCGCGAACTCGCCGTCGCCGAGCCGGAGTGGACCCTCGGGCTGCTGCGCTGGCTGCGGTACGGGGCGCAGATGCGCACCGCCGCGCTGGTCGGCGCCGCCGAGTTCACCCGGGCCCGGCTGGACGCGGGCGCCCACGGCTACTCCCGGCAGGCCGTCGACGCGGTGCTGCGGCGCGCCGACGAGCCCGGCGAACTGCTCGCGTACTGGACGTCGCGCTACGGCCGGGCGCTGCCCAAGCCGCTCAAGCGCGGCGTCGCGGACGCGGTGCGGCGGCTGTACGACGCGCGCTCGCTGCTCAAGTACGACACCGCGTCCAAGGGTTACCGCTTCGGCGACGTCCTGGATCTGACCCACCCGGCGCCGGACCCGGACAAGCCCTGGCAGGGCGCGCTGTTCGCCCATGCCCTGGACCGCCGGCACCGGCCGGAGGAGGCCGTCCCGCCCGCGGCAGTCCCGCTGCTGACCGCCAACCGCGAGCTGCTCGCGCTGCCGGTCGAGGAGCGCCGGGCGACGGTGACCGCCGAGGACGGCGCCGAGCGGCTGGCCGCCGCCGGGCTGACCTGGGAGGCACTGGCCGGCTGGCTGCAGGGGCCACTGGACGCCGCGGTCTGGGAGGCGATCATCCCCTCCATGGGCCCGATGGCGCTGGTGCGGAACCTGCGCAACTTCGACAAGGCGGGGGTGTCGGACCCGGTCGCGGCCGAGGTGGCCCGGCGGATCTCCGACCCGGGCGAGGTGCGGCGCTCGCGCCAGTTCCCGTTCCGCTACCTGGCCGCGTACCGGCACGCGCCCTCGCTGCGGTGGGGGCACGCGCTGGAGACCGCGCTCGGCCACTCACTGGCCAACGTGCCCGAGCTGCCCGGCCGGACGCTGATCCTGGTCGACCGCTCCGGTTCGATGTTCGACCGGCCCAGCGCGCAGACCCAGCTCAACCGGGCGGACTCGGCGGCGATCTTCGGCACCGCGCTCAAGGTCCGGGCGGCCGAGGCCGACCTGGTCGAGTTCGGAAGCACCAGCCGGGTGATCGAGGTCGGCCGGGGTGAAGCGGTACTGCGGGTGCTGGATCGTTTCAGCAGCCTCGGCGGCACCAACACCGCCGAGGCCGTCCGCAGTCACTACCGGGGCCACGACCGGGTGGTGATCGTCACCGACGAGCAGACCGGTTTCGGCTACCGGGGCAGCGACCCGCTCTCCGCCATCCCGGCCGACATCCCCGTCTACACCTGGAACCTGGCCGGCTACGAGCACGGCCACGGCCCCAGCGGCGGCGCCAACCGGCACACCTTCGGTGGCCTGAGCGACGCGGCCTTCCGGCTGATCCCGCTGCTGGAGGCGGGGACGAACGCCGGGTGGCCCTGGGAACTGTAGCGAGGGGAGTGGCGCGTGAGGTCGGGGGGCCGAACGCGTCACGCTACGGCAGGGGCAGCGGCGGCGCGCGGGGTCGGGGGAGCCGGCGCGCCGCGCTGCGGCCGGGCGGGGAGACCGGCCGCAGCTACCCGAGGCGGAGCCACCCGGGGGAGGCTCTGCCGACACCCGAGGTGGGCGGCGACACACCGCCGCCCACCTCGACGTGCCACGACGAACCGGCGGGGACCACGCACCCGCGCGGCGGAGCCTTCACGGGCCGACCGGCGCGCCAGGAGGCGGCACCGCCGATCACTCCACGCGCCCTCGACGCCCACCCGCCCCCGTGGCAGCATCGGCGGCAGACGGGGGCCGGGCGGCAGACGAGGAGCGCGACGTGGCGGGCGAGTTCGATGTCGTGGTCGTGGGTGGAGGGATCGTCGGCCTGGCCACGGCCCATGCGCTGACCCGGGCCGAACCCGGTCTGAGCATCGCCGTACTGGAGAAGGAGCCCGGCTTCGCGGCCCACCAGACCGGCCGCAACAGCGGGGTGATCCACAGCGGCGTCTACTACCGCCCCGGTTCGTACAAGGCCCGGTTCGCCGTCGCGGGTGCCGCCGAGCTGATGGCGTTCTGCCGCGAGCACGGCATCCCGTACGAGGTGACCGGCAAGTTGATCGTGGCCACCGACGCCGCCGAGCTGCCCCGGCTGGCAGCGCTGGCCGAGCGGGGGCGGGCGAACGGCATCCCGGTCACCGAGCTGGACCGGGCCGGGATCGCCCGGTACGAGCCGGAGGTCACCGGACGGGCCGGGCTGCACGTCGGCACCACCGGCATCTGCGACTTCCCGGCCGTCGCGACGACGTACGCCCGGCTGGCCCGGGAGGCCGGTGCCGAGCTGCGGCCCGGCACCGAGGTGCGGACGGTGGCCAGGCGGAGGGACGGCGTGACGGTCGGCACCGCCGACGGGGAACTGCGGGCCCGGGTGCTGGTGAACTGCGCCGGGCTGCACAGCGACCGGATCGCCCGGCTGGCCGGGGACGACCCCGGGGTGCGGATCGTTCCGTTCCGCGGCGAGTACTACGAACTGACCGAAAAACGGCGGGACTTGGTGCGCGGCCTGGTCTACCCGGTGCCGGACCCGGCCTTCCCCTTCCTCGGCGTGCACCTCACCCGGGGCATCCACGGCGACATCCACGTCGGCCCGAACGCGGTGCCCGCGCTGGCCCGCGAGGGCTACGACTGGCGCACCGTGCACCCCCGCGACCTGGCCGACACCCTCGCCTTCCCCGGCACCTGGCGGATCCTGCGGCGGCACTGGCGCTACGAGGTCGGCGAGCTGCACCGCTCGCTGTCCAAGCGGGCGTTCACCACCGCCGTCCAGCGCCTGCTGCCCGCCGTGACCGCCGCCGACCTCGTGCCCACCACCGCCGGGGTACGGGCCCAGGCGGTGGCCCGGGACGGCTCCCTGCTGGACGACTTCGCCTTCGCCGGCTTCGACCCCGGGGACCCGCGCTCCCCGCGCCGTACCGTGCACGTGCTGAACGCCCCCTCCCCCGCCGCCACGGCCTCGCTGCCGATCGGCCGCGAGGTGGCCCGCCGGGCGCTGGCCGCGCTGGAGGCGGGCGGCTGAGCGGCGCCGGCGGCGGGCGGCTGAGCGGCGCCGGCGGCGGGCGGCTGAGCCGCGTGACCGGGACCGGGATGAGCCGCGTCACACACCCCGACGGGCGCCGCGGGCGGCCCCGTAGACTCGGGGGATTGTGACTGCCACCGCCCCGATCCCCCAGCAATCGCCGTCCGCCCGGATGTCCGCCGCGCCGGCCGCCTACCCCGCGCCGATGTACCCGCACAAGGCCACCGAGGCCCAGCACCGCGAGCGTCGCATCCGCAGCTTCCAGCCGCGCCGGGGCCGGATGACCAACGCCCAGGCGGGCGCCCTGGACCGCAGCTGGGAGACGTACGGCATCCCGATCGACGGCAGCCCGCTGGACCTGCGGGAGCTGTTCGACGGCCGGCCGGTCACCCTGGAGATCGGCTTCGGCATGGGCGAGACCACCGCCGCGATGGCCGCCGCCGACCCGTCGACGGGCATCCTCGCCGCCGACGTGCACACCCCGGGCCACGGCAACCTGCTCGGCCTGCTGGAGCGCGACGGTTCGCAGAACGTCCGGCTGGCCGCCGGTGACGCCGTCATCCTGCTGCGCGACATGCTGCCGGACGCCTCGCTGGCCGGACTGCGGGTCTACTTCGCCGACCCGTGGCCCAAGCCCAAGCACCACAAGCGCCGGCTGATCCAGCCGTCCTTCCTCGACCTCGTGCTGCCCCGGCTCGCCTCCGGCGCGCTGGTGCACTGCGCGACCGACTGGGAGCCGTACGCGGAGCAGATGCTGGCCGTGCTGTCCGCCTCGCCGGAGCTGGAGAACCTGCACCCCGAGGGTGACGGCACCGGCTGGCTGGAGCCCGCGGACCACCCGGACGGCAGCATCCCCGGCTACGCACCGCGACCGGACTGGCGGCCCGTCACCAAGTTCGAGCGGGCCGGGATCGCTAAGGGCCACGTGGTCCACGACCTGCTGTTCCGTCGCCGCTGAGCCGTCGGCCGCCGTTCGAACGGGCGGCGGCCCACTGAGCGGACGGTCGTACACCCGACGAACGACTCGTCCCGAGTCCGCCCGACGGGCGGCTGCCGTGGCCTACCCTGTGCCGCATGGGCAGCCCGTCCGGCGGCGGGTCCCGGACGCCCGTCCGTGCCACCGCCGACGAACCGGGGACGGTCCCGCGCCCCGGCGGCACCCGGACCATCCCGGGGCCCCGGACGCGCCGGGCCCACCGGCTGCTGCCCCGGCCGGGCGGCGCCCCACCGGCCCCCGCTCCCGCGGTGAGGGGCACGTCCGAACCACCTCCGCGCCGCGACCGCTCGATGGCGCTCTCCTCGGTCACCGCGACCGCCGTCCTGATCCTGATCGGCTGCGGGGTGCTGATCCTGCACCTGGTCCAGCGGCAGACCGGCACGGTCGGGCTGCTGGTCGGCCTGGGCCTGGCGATGGTGCCGCTGCCCTTCGTGCTCGGCGCCCTGGCCTGGCTCAACCTCACCGCCCGGGTGCCGCTGCGGCACACCGTCTTCTGCCTCGGCTGGGGCGCCTGCGCGGCCACCACGGTCGCGATCCTCGCCAACAACTGGACCGCCGACTACCTGACCGCGCACCCGGGCCCGCTCGGTGAGCTGCTCGGTGCCGGGATCGCCACCCCGCTGATCGAGGAGAGCGCCAAGGCCACCGCCCTGATGGTGCTGCTCCTGCCGCTCGGCCAGCGGCTGCGCTGCCGCGGCCGTCGCACCGGGCGCCCCTGCGCGCCGCTGCTGCACCGGTCGCCCGCGCCCCGGCGCCCCCGCCCGTACCAGCGCCGCCCGGCCGGACCGCACGCCCGGGGCCGGCTGCGGTTGCGCCCGTACCTGCGGCCGCTGCCGTACCTGTGCCCCGCCCCGCCCTCCGGCGGCACCCCGCACCGCCGCTCCCGGCCGCGCACCCTGGCCGCCGGGGTGGTGCTCGGCGGGATGACGGCCTGCGGCTTCGCCTTCGTCGAGAACGCCCTCTACCTGGGCCGGGCCTTCACCACCGACCAGCGGAACCGGTTGGACAACATCGGCCTGGGCGATCGGCCCAGCCTGCGCGACTTCGACAGCACCGTGCAGACCTTCGTGCTGCGCGCCCTGCTCTCCCCCTTCGCCCACCCGCTGTTCACCGCGCTCACCGGGATCGGCCTGGCCGTCGCCCTCACCACCGGGCGGCGGTGGCTGGCCCGGCTGGCCGCACCGGCCGGGCTGGTGCTGGCGATGGTGCTGCACGGCACCTGGAACGCCGCCGCCGACCTGGGGACGGACGGGTTCCTGGTGGTCTACGGAGCGCTGATGGTGCCCTGCTTCGTGGCGCTGGTCTGCTTCGCGGCCTGGGCGAGGTCCCGGGCGGCCCGGCAGGCCGCCCGGCACGGGCAGCGGCCGGCGCAGCGCTCCGCCGGGGGCTCATGAGAGCCCCCGGCGAGGGCACCCGAAGAACCGATTTCCCATCTCGGCGACTTCCACGTATTGTTGTGTTCACCGACGCGGGGTGGAGCAGCTCGGTAGCTCGCTGGGCTCATAACCCAGAGGTCGCAGGTTCAAATCCTGTCCCCGCTACTCAGTAGCCGAAGGGCCCGGAGGATTCGTCCTCCGGGCCCTTCGCGTTTCCGGGCACGGGCAGAGCACGTTCCTGCCACGAACCTGTAACGGGGGCGGATTCCAAGATCTGCTGTCCGAGGCCTCCCCCATACTGCTGAGGAAAAGTTCATCCAGTTGGGGGACGGCGGGGCCGTGCCCTGGATAAGGAACCACCTCATGCTGTCGAAGCGCCTGGTCAGCACCGCCGCCGTCTGCCTCCTCCTTGGAGCCGGCACTGCCGCCTGTGGCGACAACAAGGACGCGGACAAGGCTGCCGCGCCCGCGGCCACCACCGCCGCCGCGGCCGCGACTCCGACCGCCACGCCGACCCCGACCCCGACCGTGGCGAAGCTGGACACCGACAACCTGACCGCGCAGGAGATCGAGAAGAAGGCCCAGGACGCGCTGGCCGCCGCCACCTCCGTCAAGGTCGCCGGGACCATGGCGACCGAGGACGGCGCGATCACGATCCAGCTCGGGATGGACAGCAAGGGCCAGTGCCAGGGCAAGATGGGCATGCCCGGCATGGGCTCCTACGAGATCATCAGCGACGGCAAGCAGTACTTCATCAAGCCGGACGCGCAGTTCTGGAAGACCTTCGGCGGTCCGAAGGGCGATGTCGTCGCCGAGTTGTTCAAGGGCCGTTACCTGACCGGCTTCGAGGGCGACCCGAAGATGAAGTCCCTGATCGACCTCTGCAACCTGTCCGTGGCCAGCAAGCAGATGCTGAAGGACGACGGCTCGGGCGCCCCCACCAAGGGCAGCGCGGGCACCGTCAACGGCGTGAAGACCTTCAGCCTCAAGGAGAAGGACGACAAGGGCGAGGAGACGCTCCTCCACATCGCCACCGAGGGCACGTTCTACCCGGTGCGGATGGAGAAGACCACCGGTGCGGACAAGGGGCAGATCGACTTCACCGACTTCGACAAGCCGTTCACCGTCCAGCTGCCCTCGCCGGACAACGTGATCGACTACACCAAGTTCCAGGACAAGCTGAAGAGCGCCTGAGCGACGGACCCCGAATAAATCCGTTGCCCTCCCGACCGTGGGCTGCCTACAGTGGCGGCACACTGAAAGGAGGTGATCCTGAATTGAGTTCCATCAGGATGCGTGAGGTGGCTGCTCGCTAGAGCCGCCCCTGCCTGCGCAGGGTGAGGCCCCAGGCCTCCGGCAGGCGAAATCCACAGCAGTCACCCGGCCCGCGGGCTCACCGGAACATCCCCGGTGCCTCGGGCGCCAGGCCAGTGCACGGGCCGGCGCCGAGGAGCAGCCCGCGGGCCGTCTGCGTTTTCGGGCCCGGTCGCTTTTCAGCCCAGCCGCTTTTCAGCCCGATCACTTTTTCAGCCCGGCCGTCGTAGCCGCAGCGTCCCCGGGCCGTTCCCGTGGTGGGGCCGCGGCGCTAGAGTCGGCGCGGACTCCGGAGCGGAGCGGCGCGGACACTGGGGGTGGGCGATGGCGAGGGCGCGGCGGGTCGGCACGTCGGCGCTGCGGACGGCGCGGTGGGCGGCCGCCGGGGTGCTGGCGGGGACGGGACTGCTCGGGCTGCTGCTGTTCGCGCTGGGCCGGGAGCAGGCCTGGCAGGCGCTCGGCGGCGGGCTGGTGGTGGCCGGGGCCTCGACGGTGCTCGGCGGTGCGCTGGGCTTCCTGTTCGGGGTGCCCCGGGTGAAGAGCGGCTCCGGCGAGCCACAGGGCTCGTACGCGCCGAACACCAATCTGGAGCAGGTCTCGGACTGGCTGACCAAGGTACTGCTGGGCGTCGGGCTGACCCAGCTCGGCTCGCTCGGCGAGCGGCTGCACCAGCTCGGTACGGCGCTGGCGCCCGCGCTCGGCGGGGAGGACGCGGCGGTGCCGTTCGCGGCCGCGCTGGTGCTCTACTTCCTGGTCCTCGGTTTCCTGGCCGGCTGGCTGGTGACCCGACTGGCGCTGCCGCAGGTGCTGACCGACGCGGACCAGGCGCTGGACCTCTTCCTGGCCGGGCAGGACCGCGACCGGCACGGCGACAAGGTGGGCGCGGATGACCTGCGGGTGCGCGCGATGCAGCACCTCGGGCTGCTCGGCGGCAGCGCGGAGCAGCCCGCCGCACTGGCCGCGCAGCTGCCGCCCTCCTCGAACTCCCCCGCGGGGCCGGAGGGCGTGGTCGCTGAGGTGCGCTCCACCGCGAAGCGTTCGGCGCTGACCGCCGACCAGGTGCGGGAGCTGTTCACGGACGGCTCCGAGGGCCGCCGGATCCAGGCGCTAGCGCTGATGCAGGGCGACCCGTCGCTGGCGGACCTGCCGAGCGTGCTGGACGCGATCGAGCACCCGCGCTCGGGCTTCGAGCAGTACCACGCCCTGCTGGCCGCCCGGGGCCTGCTCTCCCGGCTGCCCGGCGCCGAGGCGCAGCGGCTGCGGGACGCGGTCACGGCGCAGCTGGTGGACCCGCGGGGCATTCCGTACGGGTCGGACCGCAGTTGGCTGGCGGAGAAGATACTGTCCCGGCTGCAGGTGGCGGCCTTCGTCCCGGCTCAGCCGGTGCAGCCGACGAAGCCGGTGCCGTCGGCGCAGCCAGTGCCGTCGGCGCAGCCGG